>CAIXXI010000215.1 GCA_903923345.1 uncultured Burkholderiales bacterium
CCGCGCTTGAGCAGGCTCGGATGGCGGGATGGCCACACGGCAGGAACTTTCGGATTTTCTACAGTCAGTCGAGCGCCGGGCCTTCAAACAGGCCGTTTACGCGACCCGAAACGACGACAGCGCTCTGGACATCGTTCAAGACGCCATGTTCAAGCTGGCCGAGAAGTACGCCGATAAGCCATCTGCCGAGCTGCCGATGCTGTTTCAGCGGATCCTGCAGAACGTCATCCACGACCATTTCCGGCGCCAGAAGGTCAGAAACCTCTGGACCACGCTGATTTCGGCCCTTCAGCCCGATGACTCTGACGGATCGGGGGACCGTGATCCGCTTGAATCGATGGAAATCGAGGGCGACACGCGGCAGGGTGAGAGTGCGGCCCAGATCGTCGAGCGCGACCAGATCCTGCAGGCCATTGATGCCGAGGTACAAAAATTGCCCACACGTCAACGCGAGGCCTTTGTCATGCGTTACTGGCAGGATCTGGATGTCGCCGAAACCGCAACGGCGATGGGCTGTTCCGAGGGCAGCGTCAAAACGCACTGCTCGCGCGCAGTGCACACCCTGGCTGCGGCCCTCAAGGCCAAGGGAATCACGCTATGAACGAACAACGTGTCGCATTTTTTGTCCGGCAAGCCCTCGACGAATCGGCTGAGCGACTGCCCTACCGGGTGACTCAACGGCTCGAACGGGGGCGGCTCTCGGCAATTGACCGTGCTTCCGCATGCGAAGCCGTGTCATTTGTGCCCGCTGGCGTGGCAGTAGCTTCCCTGGCCGGTGATCGTCACCCGTCCGCCTGGACCCGCTTTGTGACGACCGCCCTGCCCCTGCTGATCGTGGCCGCCGGCCTGTACGGGATCTCTGTCTGGAATGACGCGGAAGATGCCGCCGATACCGCCGACATCGATGCTGAACTGGTGCTGGGCAGCGAAGATGACGTGCCGGTATCTGCCCTGGCTGACAAAGGCTTTGGCGTCTTCATCCGGAACAGCCGTCAATGAAACGATTGCTCGCCACGGCATTGCTGGCGCTGACGGCCTGGTCGGTCGCCGCCTCAGAGACGCCTGGCAGCACCAGCGAGTCGGCTCCCGCGAGCGCGCCCGTCTCTGAATCAGCCCCCGCGATGCCTGGGGCTGATCCGAATGCGGCGCCGTCTGACGCAGCCTCGAGCGAATCAGCTGCATCAACCGTGAGCCCACCCCCACAGCGTCGCGAGCCGATTCGCCTTGAACCTGCCAAGGCAAACATCGCGCCGCTTGCACAGCCCAGATGGTCGGATCTGAGCGCTGACCAGCGTCAGATCCTGGCTGCGTTCGGGTCCCAATGGAACGAGTTACCCTTGAATGAGAAGCGCGCCTGGAGTGATCTGGCTAGACGCTTCCCGCAACTCGGTCCTCAAGAGCAGGCCAGAGCCCAGAGCCGCATCAGCGAATGGGCCGCCCTCACCCCCGACCAGCGTCGGATTGCTCGAGCCAACTATCGCTTGCTGCAACAGATCGGTAAGGACAACCTCGCCACCGAGTGGGAGCGTTACCAGTCATTGACACCCGACCAGCGAGCCATCCTGGAAACTGCAGGCAGCACCAGCAACACGGCAGCACGTCATCTCGGTGCTCCCACCGGTCTGGCCAAGGAAGCAGCCCAGCCGCTGCCAAGACGTGCGCCGCCCAAACCGGTCCTGGCAACCGATGCCAAGGGCAATCCGACTCCAGCGGGCGGTGTGTCACCCACAGTTGGCACCACGCCAGCGGCTGGGCGCTGATTCAGGCGCAATCCATCAGCCGACCCATGGCAAGTCCAAGCGCGCAGGTCTTCGCCTCAGCCGGGTTGTGGCGTCGCTTCATGAGCACCGCTTACGAGAGCGTCGTGCTGTTCGCTGTGGCAATTTTTTTCGGCTATGCCTTTTCGGCGCTGACGCAGTATCGAGGCGAGTCGGGAGCGATGCGTTATGCCTTCCAGGCATTTCTCTTTCTGGTCTTTGGCGCCTATTTCATCTGGTTCTGGAGTGACGGTCGGCGCAGCCTGCCGATGAAAACCGTCAGTGTCCGGCTGATCAATGCCAGCGGCCATTCGCTGAGTCGGGCTCAAGCAGCGCTGCGCTATGTTTTGGCTGCCGCGTGTGTGCTCGTGCCCGTTTGGGCAGCTCAGCACCTGTCACCGTGGACGCTGGCGCTGATCCCTCCGGCCTGGCTGTGCGCTGCCTTCGACCCGCAATCCAGAACGCTCTACGATCGGCTGGCCGCAACCCGTCTGGTGGTCGACGAGAGCCCCAAACCCTGAGCGGGGCTTGAGGGGCTCCCCTGGCGGCGCTTCAGCCCTTGACGCAGTCCACGTAATAGCGAGTCACGCCGCCTCGTGTCTCGGCCATCAAGCCGTGAACGTCGGTGGAAAAGCCCGGGAAGCGCTCATTAAATGAGCGAACGAACTGGAGGTACTCGACGATCGTGCGATTGAATCGCTCGCCCGGAATCAGCAGCGGAATGCCCGGGGGATAGGGCGTGACCAGCATGGTGGTGATACGCCCTTCGAGCTCGTCTATTTCGACTCGGTCGACCTTGCGCAGCGCGAGGCACTCATAGGCATCCGAGGGCTTCATCGCGGGTTCCATGTTCGAGAGATACATCTCGGTGGTCACTCGCGCCACATCCGCTGCCTGATAGGCCTCGTGGATCTGTTGGGAAAGGTCTCGCAGACCGATGCGCTCGTACATCGGGAATTTCGCGACGAATTCCGGCA
>CAIXXI010000216.1 GCA_903923345.1 uncultured Burkholderiales bacterium
GAGGTGTTCTTCGAGAACGTGCGCATCCCTGCGTCCTGCCTGCTGGGCAAGGAGAACGAAGGCTGGCGGGTCGGCTCGATGGGCCTGAACCTCGACCGGGTGGGCGCCTGGCGTTATCTGAGATCGATCAGTCGCGACGAAGACATCGTCAACTGGGTGAAGTCCGAGCAGTTCGGTGCCTTCTCGCCCAAAGACAATCCGGCGATCCGTGACCGCATCGCCGAGCTCTGGATCGAGGCTCAGGTCTGTCGTCTGATGACCCTGCGCAGCATGTCGATCGTGCAGCACGGTGGCAACTTCACCTACGAAGGCTCTGCCGAAAAGGTCTGGGCACCCGAGCACGGCGTGCGGACCACCGAGGCGATCACCCAGATGCTCGGGCCCTACGCACAACTGCTCAACGGGTCGCCGCATGCGCTTCGCAAGGGCGTTTTTGCACACAACACCATGGGCGCTTTCCAGTCCGGCATCAACCACGGCAGCGTGCAGATCATGCGCGACCAGGTGGCCAAGCGAGGTCTGGGCATGCCCTCCGCCAACAAGCTGAACAAGGCCAAGGCCTGAGCCTTGCTGCAACCGGGATCGAGACAATGGATGTCCTGCTGAACGAAGAAGAGCAGATGGTGGTGAGCAGTGCCCGCGAGTTTCTTGAGGGCGAATGCGACACCGACCTGGTGCGTGCAATGGAAGTCGACCCGCTCGGCTACTCAAAGGCCTTGTGGAAGAAGTGCGCCGAGATGGGCTGGATCGGCATGTGCCTGCCTGAAGCACTGGGCGGCCAGGATCTGCCCCGCATGTATCTCGGCCTGGTGCTTCAGGAAGTGGGACGGGCCCTGGCCCCGATACCCCTGCACTGCTCGGTGGTTGCAGCCAGCGCCGTGGCACGCGCTGCAAGCACCGAACTGGCCCATGTGGTTGTGCCACCGCTGGTTCGCGGCGAGTCGGTCATGACTTGGGCCTTCTCGGAGCAAGACCCGCGCTTTGTGCCCGAGGCCGTGCAGATGCAGGCGGTCGCCGATGGCGATGCTTTCGTGCTCAACGGCAGCAAGATGTTCGTCGATTATTTTTCGGCATCAGACCAGTGCCTGGTTGCCTGCCGCACCGCGCAAGCCACCCCCGAGTCTGAAGGCCTGAGCCTGTTTCTGGTCGACAGCCATTCCGCCGGCATCACCCACACCCGACTGACCAGCCTGGCCAAGGACCCTTTGTGCGAGGTGCATTTCAACCAGGTTCGCGTGCCGCGTTCACGGCTGGTCGGGACCTTGCACCAGGCCTGGCCCGTCATCCGCGAGATGCTCGATCTGGGTGCGGTCCTGTTGTGCACCCAGATGCTGGGCGCAACCCGCATGGACGCCGAAATGGCCATCGAGCACGCCAAATTCCGCGAAGCCTTCGGCCAACCGATCGGCGCCTTCCAGTCGATCCAGCACACCTGCGCCGACATGGTCATCTGGATCGATGGCGGCGAATTGCTGTCGTACGAGGCGCTCTGGAAGATGGACCAGGGTATGCCGGCCAGTGTCGAGGTCTCTCAGGCCAAGGCCTTCTGCAACGAAAAGTGCGTGGCGGTGGTACGCAATTCGCAGTCCATTCATGGCGGCATCGGCTTCATGATGGAGTTCGTCCTGCACCTGTGGTATCGCCGGGTGACCTCCTGGACCATGCGCCTGGGCACGAGCTTTGAGCACCGCGAGCGCATCGCCACCGCCCTGCTGGATGTCCCGGGAGAGGTGATGCTGGGCGAACCGGTGGTCCTGCCCTGATGCCTCACCTCATTGAACCGATCCACGGAATCTGACATGAACTCTCCCACCATGAAGTGCCCGGTGTGCAGCAAGCCCATCGATCTGGCTGGCGCGGATGCCACCACCGGCGAGACCGCCTTTGGCGCACGTGAAGTCGACCCGACCAAGGGCACCCGCTTGTTTCACGAAGGCGAATGGGTCTATTTCGACAAGCTCGCCTGCCGCACGAAGTTCAACATCGCACCCGCCCGCTATCTGCCGCCTAAAGCGCAGTGAGCCAGACCGAGGAGACCGACATGTCGGAACTGATGGATGCACTGAAGCCCTACATCGGACAGCGATCCGGTATCGAGGTCGCCTGTGATGTGGTCGAGACCGGTGCAGTGCGCCGGTACGCCCAGGCGATCATGGACGAGGACCCGATCTACGGGCAGGCCTGTGAGCACAACGCGGTCTACGGCGGCCCGGTTGCGCCTCCGCTGCTGCC
>CAIXXI010000217.1 GCA_903923345.1 uncultured Burkholderiales bacterium
CGGTTGCCGGGTCCATCAGGACGATGGTGGCCATGAGGGTGGGCAGCCCGCGCGCCGGATTGTCGGGATACAGGGTGATCAGCTTGGTGCCCAGCGCATGGGCCGTGCGGGCCGGCTTCATGAACAGCATGCCGTTCTGAGCGGGCATATCGAAGACGCTGCGCAGCGGCTGATCGACCCGGCCGGTGGACAGGTCGATCAAGGCGTTCTTCATGGCCGGCAGCAGCGCCTCGAGCGAGAGCAGGCTGCGCACGGCATCGTCATCCAGGTAGAGCGTCTTCATCAGTCGGGTGTGCCGCAGATCGGGTCGGTCGGACGGAGGAGATCGAGGGTATCGCATCGGCCTCGATAGAATCGGGCGGATGGTTCCTGGGGTCGATCGATTGCTGGCTGCAACACCGGTGCGCTTTCTGGCGGCGCGGGCGATCTGCTGGCCGGCACAGCGCACCCTGTTCGTGGCCGATGTCCATCTGGGCAAGGCCGAAACCTTCAGCGCGCTCGGTGTGCCCGTGCCGGCGGGTGCGACGCAGTCGACCCTGCATCGGCTGATGGCGATGGTCGATGCCTGTGATATAGGCACCCTGGTGATCCTGGGCGATCTGCTGCACGCGCGGGCGGCCCACTCGGATGCCGTGCTCGGGCCTCTGGAGTCGGCGCTCAGGCGCAGGCATGAGCTGAGAGTGTGCCTGGTGCGGGGCAACCATGATGACCGGGCGGGCGACCCGCCCGAGCAGCTGGGCATCGAGATGCTCGATGACGCGCATCGCCTCGGCCCCTTCGAGTTGTGCCATCACCCGACTGACCGCGATGCCGGGCGCGATGCGCTCGGCGCGGCCCGTGTTAAATCACCGGATTCAGGCCACCGGCTGGCCGGGCATCTGCATCCTGCGGTGAGGCTGCGAGGTCGGGCTTCGCGCGGGGTGCGCCTGCCCTGTTTCTGCGTGTCCGGGCATCAGACCATCCTGCCGGCCTTTGGCGATTTCACCGGTGCGGCAACCATCGAGCGCCTGCCCGGCGAGACCCTGCTGGCGATTGCCGACGATCACCTGTTCGAACTGTCAGACCGCCCGACCCAGGTCCGATCGCGGGTCTGAGCCGTGATGCGGAAGCGGTCAGTGCCCGGCTTAGACCCCGGCACGCATCCGTGCGACCGTGGCATCGATCAAGGCGCGCGCAATGCTTAGGCGCGGCGGGATCTGCGGCAGCGCATCGTAGTGAAACCACTGCGCATCGGCCAGCTCGGCGGGATCGTGCCGGACCTCGCCACCGGCATATTCCGCAGTGAACGCGATCATCAGCGAATTCGGGAACGGCCAGCTCTGGCTGGCGAAATAGCGGGGATTGCGAATTTCCACGTTGGTCTCTTCGCGCACCTCTCGAATCACGCATTCCTCGATGGTCTCGCCGGCCTCCAGAAAGCCGGCCAGCGCGCTGTAGCGGCCGGGCGGAAAGTTGATGCCCCGGCCCAGCAGGAGTTCATCGCCGCGGGTCACCAGGGCCATCATCGCCGGTGAAATCCGCGGGTAGACCGTCATGCGGCATTGCGGGCAGCGTTTGGCGCGCTCACCGGCGGCCTGTTCAGTCGGCACGCCACAGGCGCCGCAGAACCGATGGGTTCGATCCCATTCGAGCATCTGAACCGCACGCATCGCGATCGACAGGGTCTCATCGTCGAGTGCGCCGAACCAGTTGCGAAGACCGGCCGCCCGCCAGCCGTCCGGCATGTGATCGGCGGGATGGTCATCGGGCAAGGCCACGGCGAGGTGGTCGACGCCCTGATGCCGCCCGATCGGCTGAACGCGCGCTGCTTCAAAGCCCATGGCACGCCAGCTGCGCCACGGCAGCGCCCGTGGCTCGTCCAGGCTCTGGACCAGCGCATCGCGCACGAAGACATGGACCACCGCATCGTCGTGAAGGGTGAGCTCGAGTGCGGGCTGAAAATCGACGGGCGTTTTGAGCATGGGGATCGCCTGAAAAGGTAAAGGGCGGGACCGGGGCGGTCTGGCCGCACTGCTTGACCGGAGGACTCGATTGTCCCACGCCGCGCCCCGGTGTCGTGTCGGCCCTGTTCCGCATCCGCCAGGTCAGGCCCCCGAGCGGGCTGGTATCGTTGCCGATCGATTGCAGGAGACCATGATGAGTTTCGAGCAGATTCTCGAGCGGTTTGCGACCGCCGTCGGCGCCGCAGACACGAACGGTTTGGCCTCGCTGTTCACGCCGGAAGGCGTGTACGACGACTACTTCTTCGGGCCGCATCAGGGGCGCGATGCGATCGCCCACATGCTCGAACGCTTCTACGTTGGCGGCGAAACCTTCGTGTGGGAGTTCACCGAGCCGGCCTGCAGCGGCGACACCGCCTATGCCCGTTACTGCTTCAGCTATCGGTCGCGCGAGCCCGACAGCGCCGGCGAGCTGATCGTTTTCGAGGGCATCAGCCGATTCCGCCTTGAGGATGGCCTGATTGCGCACTACTCCGAGGTTTTCGATCGCGGCGTGGCCTTCACGCAGCTCGGCTATGCGCCGGGTCGCATCACCCGGCTGCTTGAACGGTATGCCACCGGATTTCGCCAGAGCGAGCCGGTTGCCCGTCACAGCGCCTATCGAGACCTCATCCTGAAAGCCCGGACATGAACGATCTGCTGATTCGCAACGCGAGCCTCTACGACGGCCTGGGCAGTCCGGCGCAGGTCACAGACCTTGCGGTGTCGGGCGGGCGCATCAGCGGCATCGGCCGCGATCTGGGGCCGGCGCGCCAGAGCATCGATGCCGACGGCCTGGCGCTGATGCCCGGCATCATCGACAACCACACCCACTACGATGCCCAGGTCACCTGGGATCCGGCCCTGCGGCCGTCCCCGTCGCTCGGCGTGACCACCGCGATCATCGGCAACTGTGGCTTCACCATCGCACCGTGCCGCCCGGCCGATCGCGATCGCATCATGCGCAATCTCACCCAGGTCGAAGGCATGTCACTGGACGTGCTGCGCCAGGGCATCCAGTGGGATTTCGAGACCATCCCTGAATACCTGGGTCAACTCGAGCGCGGCGGTGCATCGATCAACCTGGCGGCATTCGCCGGTCACTCTTCGATCCGGACCTGGGTGATGGGCGAGGCCGCCACCCAGCGTGCCGCCACCGATGACGAAATCGAACGCATGCGAGCGATCCTGATCGAGGCGATGCAGGCCGGCGCCATCGGTTTTGCGACCAGCACCTCGCCGGCGCATAACGGCGAGGCGGGTGTGCCGATGCCGTCCAGGCTGGCCGATGACCGTGAGTTGCGGGTCCTGGTCGAGGCCCTGGGCGAAGCCGGCCGAGGCGTGTTCATGCTGACCAAGGGCGGCCACACCCGGATCGACTTTCTCGAGGAGCTGGCCGCCGCCTCGGGTCGTCCGGTGGTGATTGCCGCGCTGCTTCACAACCGAACCAACCCGGACGCGGTGTTTGCCGACCTGGAGGCCATCGCCCAGGCCAATGCCCGGGGCCGTTCCCTGCATGGCGCGGTCTCGTGCTGCCCCCTGACCATGGATTTCACCTTGCACTCGCCTTATCCCGTCGAGGGCCTGCAATCCTGGAAGCCCGCTCTGGGCCTGAAGGGCGAGGCCTTCAAGGCGATGCTGGCACGGCCCGAGTTTCGCGATGCGATCCGGGCCGAACTGTCGGCCCCCGCGACCTTCCGTCTGTTCAACGGGGAATGGAGTCAGGTGCAGGTCGTCGAGGTGCGCGATGCGGCCCATGCGCACCTTGAGCAGCGCACCCTGGCTGATCTGGCCGCGCAGTCCGGCCGCGATCCGCTCGATGTGATGTTCGATCTGGCGCTGTCCGAGGACCTCGATACCGTGTTCACCGCGACCCTGCTGAATTCGGACGAACAGGCCGTGGCCCGGATGCTCAACCATCCCAACAGCCTGGTCAGCCTGTCGGACGCAGGCGCTCACCTGACCTTCTTCAATGATGCTGCGTTCGGCCTGCACCTGATGGGCCACTGGTCGCGCGAGCTCGGTGCGATGAGCTTGTCGCGCGCTGTGCACTGCCTGACCGGCCAGCCGGCGGCCGTCTACGGCCTGCGCGACCGAGGGGTGTTGCGCGTCGGGGCCGCCGCCGACCTGCTGCTGTTCGATCCGGCCACCGTCGGACGGGGTCCGAAGCGGCGGGTGTTCGACCTGCCAGGCGGCGGGCCGCGCCTGCACACCGACGCGGTCGGCGTGCACGGGGTCTGGGTCAACGGGGTGCAGGTCGCGGACGCAGACGGGCTGACGGGCGACGCCCGTCCGGGCGTGCTGATTCGGGCATTCGATGCGTGACTCCTGAATCTGTCCAGAAAACTTGACACAATAAATTGTCAGTTTAAGATGACTTTCTGATCGCTCCAGCGGAACGTCATCATGAATCGCATCAATCGAATCGGGTCAGGCCTGGCCTTCTTGCTGATGGCTGTCCTCGCCCTGAGTGGATGCGAGCGACCGCCGATCGAGACCGTCCAGACCGGTTACCGGGGCACAGGCATGGCCCAGGTCTACAACCCCAGGTTGCTGGAGGATCAGGCTGCCCTCAACCGCATGCCTGAAATCGATCCGCCCGCCCGGGTTCGCGAAAACGCGCCCAAGGCCGGCGCGGTCTACCAGAACGTCAAGGTGCTCGGCGATCTGAGCCTGGCCGAGTTCGGTCGCACCATGAATGCCATGACCAACTGGGTGTCACCGGGTCAGAGCTGCGCCTATTGCCACGTTGAGGGCAATTTCGCCGACGACAGCAAATACACCAAGGTGGTGGCGCGGCGCATGATCCAGATGACCCAGCACCTGAATGCCGACTGGAAATCCCACGTCGGCGAGACAGGCGTCACCTGCTACACCTGCCACCGCGGGCAGAACCTGCCGCAGCCGGTCTGGTTCAAGTCGGTCCCGGAGCGGACAACCGGACTGCAGCCGATCCTGGGTGCTCGCGCCGGGCAGAATGCGCCGTCACCCGATGTGGCGCTGTCGTCGCTGCCCAACCAGGCCTTCGAGCAGTATCTCCTGTCGGAAGACAGTGCTCGCACCATCCGCGTGGCCAGCAATCAGGCGCTGCCTTCGGGCAATACCAAATCGACGAAGCAGGCCGAGCACACCTACGGCCTCATGATGCACATGTCGCAGTCGCTGGGCGTGAACTGCACCTATTGCCACAACACCCGCAACTTCGCGAGCTGGGACGAAAGCCGTCCGCAGCGGGCGACCGCCTGGCACGGCATCCGGATGGTTCGCGACGTGAACCACGACTATCTGGATCCGCTGGCGGGCGTGTTCCCGGTCAACCTGTCGGGCCGCCTCGGCCCGATGCAAGACACGGCCAAGGTCAACTGCGGCACCTGCCACAAGGGCGCATTCAAGCCGATGTACGGCGCCCAGATGGCCAAGGAATATCCCGCGCTGCTCAGCCCTTCACCTTGACGAAGGAGCTGCACCAGCCAGTGCCGCTCACCAGTCGATCAACCATCAGGTCGCACTCGGCCCAGGCGTCGCTGGGCTTGCCCAGCCAGGCCATGCAGCCGGTGCATTTCTGGCCGGCAACATGCTTGGGGAACTTCTTGGTGTCGACCTGAGCCGAGTCGTGCTTGTAGCCGAGCGAGACGGCCTTGGGCTCGTTTTCTTCGACTTTCTTCGGGGCGGCCTGCAGGCTGCCGGCCGCGGCGATGGCAGCTGTGCCAGAAACGACCTTCAGCATGAAGACTCTGCGGGGGGTGGAAGGCATGGCGGACTCCTTGTAGCGGGTGATCGAATCGATCGGTTGCGGGGGGCTTCGAAACGAGGGCTTCGAATCGAGGGTTTTGGTTTCAGGCAGTTCAGGTCTTGAAGACGCGGACCGATTCCAGCAGTCGTTCGGCCTGCTCCTTGAGGCTTTCTGAGGCGGCAGCGGATTCTTCGACGAGGGCGACGTTCTGTTGCGTGACCCGGTCCAGGTCTGAAACCGCTTCACCCACCTGATCGATGCCGGAGGTCTGTTCGCGGGTCGCCAGGGTGATCTCGCCGATCAGTGAGGCCACTCGATGCACCTGGCTCACGATGTCTTTCATCGCCGCCCCGGCATCGCCGACCAGCTTCGAGCCGCGCTCGACGCCTTGCGTGCTGGTGCCGATCAGGTCCTTGATTTCCCGCGCAGCCGAGGCGCTGCGCTGCGCGAGGCTGCGCACTTCGCTGGCCACCACGGCAAACCCCCGGCCTTGTTCGCCGGCTCGAGCTGCCTCGACGGCTGCATTGAGGGCGAGGATGTTGGTCTGAAAGGCGATGCCGTCGATCACTCCGATGATGTCGTTGATGCGCCGGCTGGATTCGGTGATGTCGCTCATCGTGCGCACGACTTCAGTCACGACGGCGCCCCCGCGCACGGCGGCCTGACTGGCTGCTTCAGCCATTTCGCTGGCCTGACCGGCTGTCTGGGCGTTGTTGTGGACCGTCGATCGCATCTGCTCCATCGAGGCTGCGGTTTGCGCCAGGCTGCAGGCCTGCCGTTCGGTTCGCTGGCTGAGGTCGCTGTTGCCGGCGGCGATTTCCCGGGTACCGGTGACGATGTGTTCGCTGCCCTGTCGCACCTGATCAACCACCCGCACGAGGCTTTCGTTCATCGCGGCCAGTGCCTTGGCGAGCTCGGCAGTCTCATCGCGCCCTTCGGTCGGAATGCGCCCGGTCAGATCGCCGGTGGCGGCCGTTCGGGCCAGGTCGACCGCGGCCTGGATCGGCCGAGTGATCGACCGGGTCACCAGCCAGGCGAGCACCATGCCGGCCATCAGTGCGATGCCCACGAATCCAATCAGCAGGGTGCGGGCGCGGTTATACGACTCGGCTGCATCGGCTGCGAATTCGGCCGATGTCTTTGACTGCAGCCCGCTCAGGGTCTGCAAGACCGTGATCCAACGGGCCTGACGGGGGCGCACCTTGTCCATCAGAAAGCTGACGGCGTCTTCGGTCTGATTGGCCATCCCCAGATCGGTGGCCTCGCCCATCAGCGAGACGGTCGCCTTCTCGGATCGCTTGATGGCTTCGAGCAGCGCTTTTTCTGCTTCGGATGCGTCGTAGCGGTCGATCAGTGCGAGCAATTCCTTTTCGGCGGTCTGGTAGGCCTTCGCGGCTTCTTCTATTGACTGCTGTTCCTGCTTTTTCAGGTCCGGGTCGGTCAGCAGGGTGAGGTTGCGGATGGCAATGGCCCTTTGGCTCACCGAGTCGATCATGGTGTTGACCCGGGCGATCTGCTGGTTGTTGCCCTCGATGATGTGCGACATCCGCGCATTCATCTGTGAGAGCTGCAGCGTGGCGAAGCCCGCCATGACGCCCATCAGCACGAAAACACCACCAAAAGACAGCGCCAGCCTGGGGCCGATCGGCAGGCGATGCAACAGGTTCAGGCCGCCTGCTGCCTTGAGAGTAAGAGGTGATGAGCTCATCAGGGACTCCGGTTGAGCCAAGAATAGACACAGTTTGGAAACAGTCTAGGGTCGGCCGACGAACGTGATGCCTGCGTAAGCGCCATCGGAGCCGCCCAGATCCAGCGCTCACCCGGCGCCATGATGGGTCTTGACAGACAGGAAAAATTTATAAATAGTACGACCGTTCGTTTTATTTCAGGCTCAGGAAATCGACACACCCATGCGCAAAGGTGCCCAGACCCGCAGTGCCATCCTGGCGGCCGCCAGCGAGCTGGCCGCACGCGATGGGCTCGAAGGCCTGACCATCGGTGGCCTGGCCGAGCGCATGCAGATGTCCAAGAGCGGCGTCTTCGCGCATTTCGGTTCACGCGAGGACCTGCAGATCGCGGTGCTTCAGGTCTATGAGAAGCGCTTCGTGGAAGATGTGCTGATGCCGGCCCTGCAGGCCCCGCGGGGGCTGCCCCGCTTGCGGGCGATCTTCGGGCGATGGCTGAAGCTGACCGCCCGCAAGGATGCCGGCAGCTGCCTCTGGATCGCCGGTGCGGCCGAATACGATGACCGCCCCGGGCCGATTCGCGATGTGCTGGTCATGATGGTGCAATCCTGGCAGCGCGAACTCACACGTTCGATCGAGCAGGCGATCGCCAGCGAAGAACTGCCGGCGAGTCTCGATCCGCAGGACCTGGTATTCGATCTGTACGGGATCGTCCTGGTGCTGCAGCACGAGTCCCGCCTGATGAACAGAACCGACGCACTCGAGCGTGCTCAACGCGCCTTCGAGCGCCACATCCAGCATCAGCAACTGATCCCGCAACCCTTTCTATCAATGGAGTGACCCCATGGCCCAGTACGTTCCGCCGCTTCGCGACATCCAGTTCGTCATGCATGAAGTCCATGGCGCCATCGATCAGCTCAAGGCGCTCGACGGCCACGCCGACCTGAACCGCGAGCTGGCCGACCAGATCGTTGAGGAAGGCGGCAAGTTCTGCGCCGAAGTGCTCTTTCCGATCAATCGCAGCGGCGACGAGCAGGGCTGCACCCACTCGGCTGCAGACAGCACGGTCACCACACCCGATGGCTTCAAGCAGGCCTGGACGCAGTACAAGGCCGCCGGCTGGCCGACCCTGACCTGCTCGACCGACTTCGGTGGCCAGGGCCTGCCGATGTCGGTTGGCATCGCCTTTCAGGAAATGATGAATGCCGCCAACCAGGCCTGGTCGATGTATCCGGGCCTCACGCACGGCGCCTACGATTGCCTGCTCGAGCACGGCACACCCGAGCAGAAGGCCTTGTATCTGCCGAAGATGGTCTCGGGTGAGTGGACCGGCACCATGTGCCTGACCGAGCCACATTGCGGCACCGATCTGGGCATGCTGCGCAGCAAGGCCGAACCGAATGCCGATGGCAGCTACGCGATCACCGGCACGAAGATCTTCATCTCCGCAGGCGAACACGACCTGGCCGAGAACATCGTCCACCTGGTGCTGGCCCGCCTGCCGGATGCACCCGCCGGCACGCGCGGCATTTCGCTGTTCATCGTCCCGAAGTTCATCCCGAATGCAGACGGCTCGCTGGCTGCACGCAATGGCATTCGCTGCGGCCGCATCGAAGAGAAGATGGGCATTCACGGCAATGCGACCTGCGAGATGAACCTGACCGGCGCCACCGGCTGGCTGGTCGGCGAGCCGAACAAAGGGCTCAACGCGATGTTCGTCATGATGAATGCCGCGCGCATCGGCGTGGGCATGCAATCACTCGGCCTGATGGAAGTGGCTTACCAGAACTCGCTCGCCTATGCGAAAGACCGCCTGCAAAGCCGATCACTGACCGGCCCGAAGGCGCCCGAAAAAGCGGCTGACCCGATCATCGTCCACCCCGATGTGCGGCGCATGCTGCTCACCCAGAAGGCCTGGGTCGAGGGCTCACGCTGCTTTGCCTACTGGCTCGGCTTGCAGGCCGACATCGCCGAATCGCATCCGGACGAAGATGCGCGCAAGGAAGCTCACGACCACCTCGCCCTGCTCACGCCGGTGGTCAAGGCCTTCATCACCGACAACGCCTTTGCCAGCACCAACCTGGCCCTGCAGGTTTTTGGCGGCCACGGTTACATCCGCGAATGGGGCATGGAGCAGCATGTGCGCGATGCCCGCATCAACATGATCTACGAGGGCACCAACACCATCCAGTCTCTGGACTTGCTCGGGCGCAAGGTGCTCGGCGACAACGGCGCCAAGCTCAAGGCCTTCGGCAAGCTGATCCAGGATTTCGTCGAGGAACACGGCACCGATGAATCGATGGCCGAGTTCGTCAATCCGCTCGCCGACCTCGGCGAGAAGGTCACCAAGCTGACCATGGAAATCGGCATGAAGGCCTTTGGCAGTCAGGACGAAGCCGGTGCCGCGGCGGTCGATTATCTGCGCGTCGTGGGCCACCTCGTGTATTCCTATTTCTGGGCGAAGATGGCCCGCCTGGCGCTCGAAAAGGTCAAGGCCGATGGTGATTCGGTCGAGCCGTTCTATGTCTCCAAGCTTGCCACCGCGCGCTTTTACTTTGCCAAGCTGCAGCCCGAAACCGCAGGCCTGATCCGCAGTGCGCGAGCCGGCGCAAAACCCCTGATGGAACTCGACGCGGCGCTGTTCTGATGGGTCCGCACCGACTTCCCCTGTTGCCAAGGAAGGCCTTCATGAATCGCTCAGTCCACGCACGGCCGCACCCCATGGTTTCCCACGACCGCTCCATCGCATCTGAGCTTCGCCTGCGAATCGCCATCGGGCTGTGTCTGATATCAGCCTTGATCGGACTGGCCGTGCCACAGGCGGCTCTGGCTCAGTCGCAGGCCGTCAGCCCGGTCGGACTGTGGCGGACCATCGACGATGCCACGCAGCAGCCCAAGGCGCTGGTTCGCATCGTTGATCAGGGTGGCGTGCTGGCCGGGCGCATCGAGAAGATTCTGGTGGCTCCGGCCGATGCGGTGTGCGAACAGTGCACCGATGAGCGCAAGGGCAAGCCGGTGCAGGGCATGACGATTCTGTCAGGCCTCAAACCCGAGGGCAGCGAATGGGCCGGCGGTGAAGTCCTCGATCCGGCCAGCGGCAAGGTCTATCGCGCCCGCATCAAGCTGGCCGATGCCGGCCGCAAGCTCGAGATGCGCGGTTATGTCGGTGTGCCCACGCTGGGTCGCACGCAGGTCTGGCTGCGCGAGCCCTGAGCGATGGCGCAGCCGCTACTCGCGGGTTGCGCCATCCGATCCACTCCACTCTTTCTTCCTCTGTAAACGGAGAACCGATGTCCCGATTCATCGTTAGAAAAGTCGCGGTGCTTGGCGCCGGCGTCATGGGCGCGCAGATCGCCGCCCATCTGGTCAATGCGAAGGTCGACGTGATGCTCTACGACCTGCCGGCGAAAGACGGTGATCGCAGCGGCATCGCGCGTCGGGCAATCGACGGCCTGCGCAAACTCAATCCGGCGCCGCTGGGTCTGGCCGATCTGGCGGCCTTCATCGTCCCGGCCAACTATGACGAGCACCTCGAGCAGCTGCGCAGCTGCGATCTGGTGATCGAGGCGATCGCCGAGCGC
>CAIXXI010000218.1 GCA_903923345.1 uncultured Burkholderiales bacterium
GCACTCGAGATGATCGAATCCGGTGCGCCAAGCACCGAATTCATGAAGTTCGGCGACACCATCCGGATCGAGATGATCGGCACCGATGGCCAGTCGGTCTTTGGTGCGATCGAACAGACTGTGGTGAAGGCTTAGTCGCGAAGGGCCCGGCCGCGAACGCGGGTCGATCAGGACCGGGGTTCGATGCGGATCAAGCCGCGCATGCCGGCCTCATAGTGGCCGGGCTCGAAACACGCCATGCCCAACTCACCGGCCTCAGCGACAACCCGGCTGACCGTGATGCTTTGACCTGGCTCAAGCGAAGTCGCGTTGTCATGGTGATGGTGATTCTTTGATGATTTCATCTCGCGGGCATGCTCGGCCAGTTCGTTTTTCGTACCGATCATGAGTTCATGGCGAACCGAGCCGCGATTGACCACGGTGAGCCTCACCGGTTCGCCGGCCCTGATTGAAATCTGGTCTGGAGAAAAGCGCATCGTGTCGAACATCTCGATGCGCACTTCCTGAACGGTGCCCGCGGATCCAGGCGGCGGTGTCGGTTCAGACGCGGCCTGTGTTGGCGATGCAGATGCCACTGCCGGGGTGGGCTCGTGCGAATGCGATGCATGATCGTGGCCTGCTGCCCCGCCCTCGCGCTCGAACCATTGCCAGGCGGTGATGCAGGCGAAGGTCAGCAGGATGCCGGCCACGCCGCCATACACCGCCAGGGACCGCTGCTCGGTTGCATGCAGCGCCGGCGTGTCTGTCTCGGTTGCGCCGCGTCGCTGGCTGATCCAGAACGCCAGAAGGCTCATGGCGAATCCCAATGGCACCACCCAGGCACTGCGGGCCGGCGAATCCGGAAAGTGCTGCAAGCCACCGGTGAAGAAACCGAGGCCGATCGATGACACCACGCCAAAGCCGAGGAGATCCAGCCAGCGCCGCTCGGAGGCGGGCAGCTGACGCATCTCGAGAACGCCGCCGAGCAGATAGGCCAGCACGCCGACTCCAGCCGTCAGCAGCGAACGCTCTTCACTGAAAAACCCGTGATTGACTGCGCCGGCGATAAAGCTGATGCCTGCGTACTTGCACAGGGTCGCGATATGGGTGGTGATCAGGGTCATGACCAGAGCATCTCACGGGGTCGCCGCCGCGCTCAACAGGCCGGCTCAATCACTCGCGATCCATGCCCGGTTGTGTGATTCCGCACGTCGGCGAGCTGAACACCACAGCCTAAAGACTTGGGCACCTCGCACAGGTTTGGCTCGCGGGTGTCGAAGCCAGCGTGATCCCTGTCACGGTGTGGGGGGTCATCCCGCTCACCTGCTGACGACTCTGGCACAGATCACCGCTTCAGTGCCATCGGTGGCATGGGCCTTGCGTTGTCAGCAATCAACCCGGCACCTGATCCCGCAGGCGCCTTCAACGGAGTTTGACGACCATGAAATACCTGACACTGAAACTGGCTGCATTGGCCCTGACCGCGTCTGCCGCCACGCTGGCGCATGCAGCACCGATCAACCTGGTGAGCAACCCTGGCTTTGAGGACACCCCGGCACTCACCGGGTGGGGTGGCACGGGCAACGGTGTTGCACGCAATACCCAGAACCCAGCAAAGCGCGCCGCCAACCCCGATTCGACGGCTGCGGCGAAATTCGACAACACACCAACAAGACTTCAAACCATTGAGCAAACCATTGCGACCACCGTCGGCAATACCTATGTCGTGAGCTTTTGGCTCAAGCTGATTGATTCCGATGCATCCAATGAATTCAAATTCGATTTCGGAAGTTTTGCCGCTCAGGGTCTGCTCACCAACGCCAGGGCATTCGACTGGACGCAAGTCACGCGGGAATTCACGGCCGACTCGAGCTCGATGCTCCTGAAATTTTATGGTCGCGTGGTATCTGACGCCTACTACCTGGACGACGTGTCTGTGACCGCAAAATCAGTCCCGGTTCCTGCTTCGCTGCCCCTGCTGGGCCTGGGCCTGATTGGCGTGTTCATCGGCAGCCGCGCCCGTCGCGCGGCCTGATCTGAATCCGAAGGGTCGGCCGGGTGTTGATTTACTCGGTCGGCAGGAATCCTTCAATCGACAGATAGCGCTCGCCGGTGTCGTAGTTAAACCCGAGAACACGACTGCCGGCGGGCAACTCGGGCAGCTTGCGCGCGATGGCGGCGAGCGTGGCGCCTGAGGAAATGCCCACCAGCATGCCTTCTTCACGGGCACTGCGACGCGCCATCTCGCGGGC
>CAIXXI010000219.1 GCA_903923345.1 uncultured Burkholderiales bacterium
ATGTCAGTGAGGGCGAGTACCCACGGTCTGAGCGCCTTGTCGCAGCACCGGGCGATGGTGGGTGAGAGTCTGCCGATGCTGGTGACCGCCGCTGGGCGGGCTTACCTGGCCGCCTGCGATCGGCCTGAACGCGAAGCCCACCTGGACATCCTGCGGGGGCGCAGTGACCGTCTGGGGGAGTTATCCCGAGATCGGGTCTATGTCAGTCGAGTGCTGCGTGAAACCCGCGCCCGGGGCTATGGCTACAACCACGGCGAGTGGCAGCGCGAACCCGACTTTGCTGCGGCCGCTGTGGCGGTTATTGCCGGCGAGCAGGTGCTTGGTGCGATCAACCTGGTGTTTCCCAAATCGGCCATGACCCACGCAGAACTGGCCGCCCGATTCATGCCCGGCCTGCGTCGTCTCGCAATGCAGATCGGTCGCGACAGCCTTAAGTGGCTGCCGGTCTGAGCCGGTTCGAGCACCGCTGGCCGGTCGCGCCGACTCGGCGCAGTCGGTGGATCAGTCCCGCGGCCAGCCAAAGAATCGGCAGACATCCCCGCGTCGCGCCATGACGTCGGTTTCGCCCAGGGCGATCAGTTCCCGGGTGTAGGCCGACTCGAACAGCAGGTAGCTGGCAAAGGCGGCTCCGCGCGCATCCGTTCCCTGGCCGCTGACACCGACCGCCCGCAGCATGGCGCGAACCGGCTTGGGCAACGCCATCAGATGCCGGCCCGCGAGGTCATCGAGCCGCTGGCTCGGCGAGATCACCAGCACCTCGATGGGACGCAGATGCGTCTTCGAAAGAGCCTGCGGGTCGAGCAGCCTGAGGGTCCGGTTGATGCGCTCGAGTCGCTCGATATCGACGGCCAGGGAATCGAGAAAGATGCTCGACATGGCATGGCCCGCGATCTGGGCCAGACTCGGATAGGTATCGCTGACCTTGCGGCGAGTTTCCGGCTCACTCAGCCGACCCGCGCCCACGACCAGAATCCGCTGCGCACCCATGTGAACAGCCGGCGAGATCGGCGCGGATTGGCGCATCGAGCCGTCACCGAACCATTCCTGCTGGCCTGCAAGAGGCAGTCGAATCGACGGGAACGCGAACGGGATGGCGGCTGAAGCGAGCAGGTGATCCACCGTGATCTCGCTGCGCACAGACAACCGGTGCGATCGGGTCCAGGGCTCGATCTCGCGATCGGTCTGATAGAAGGTCACGTGGTCGCCGCTGCTGTAACTCGAGGCTGTTACGGCCAGTCCTTTCAGATGCCCATCGGCCATGATCCGGGGCAATCGCTCAAAGGGAATCATCCGCCGCAACAGGTCTTCAAGTGGCGTGTTGTCGAGCAGCGACCTGGGTCGGGCTCGGCGCCACCGTGCGATGGCCCAGCCGAGGGTGAACATCGACAGCCATCTTGCGCCGGTCTGGGCCACGCCGAAGGCGTCGGCGCGATAGACCTGTTCGGCACTGAAATTGGCCCAGGTCTGCACCAGTCGGTCGACGCCTTCACTGTAGCAATCGGCATGACACGCCAGCGCCGCCGCGATGATGGCGCCGGCTGAGGTGCCTGCAATCACCTCGAATGGATTGCCGCCGGGGGCTCCGGCTTCACGTCGCAATCTTTCAATCGCAGCGACCACGCCGACCTGATAGGCCGCGCGTGCGCCGCCGCCGGTGAGGATCAGGCCTGTGGGGACTGCAGCGGGCATCACGGCTGAATCACGGATTGATCTGGAGTGCGGATCCGATCGAGTCTAAACACACACGGATCGATTCGGGATCAGAGCACCGATGATCGGGCCGAATTCCGGGCTGAAACCCAGGCCCAGCCCAGCGCGATCAGGGCAGCGAGGATCGCAGGCGCATTGCCAAAGCGCGCAAAGGGCGTGAGACCCTCGGTGCCCTGCACCCTGACATCCAGCGCCCCGACGGTGTGTGCAGGCAACTGCGAGATGACCCGTCCGCTGCCGTCAATCGCCGCGGTCATGCCGGTGTTGGTTGCACGCAGCATCGGGCGTCCGGTTTCGAGCGAACGCATCCTCGAGATCTGCAGATGCTGGGGCAGGGCATTCGAGCGTCCGAACCAGGCGATGTTGCTGATGTTGGCCAGGACGGTGGCATCCCGGTCGGGTTGCAGTGCCTCGCGAATTTCCTCACCGAACAGATCCTCGTAGCAGATGTTGAGTGCGACCCGCTGTCCGCCGACTTCAAACGGCCGCTGATCCGCCTGGCCTCGTCCGAAGTCACCCAAGGGAATGTTCATCAGCTTCACGAACCAGCCGAATCCCCAGGGGACGAATTCGCCAAAAGGCACCAGGTGGCGCTTGTCGTATTGCGGCGGCGCCGAGCCTGCCCGGATGGATTCGGGCGAAAAGAGCACCACGCTGTTGGTGGGCATCCAGTTGCCGCTCGGTGCGGTTCGCAGCAAGGGCATCCCGATTGCCACCGCATGACCGCGCGCAGCATGGGCAAGCACCCGCTCGGCCAGCTCGGGGGGTGTTCGATGCCAGGGAACCGTCCAGGCAGTCTCGGGAAGCAGGGTCAGCGTTGCGCGGCCCGCCTCGAATTGATTCAGATAGGCCTGCATGGCGGCCAGGCTGCGGTCGGGGCGGAACTTGAGGTCTTGAGGCACGTTGCCCTGCAACAGCCTCACGGTGAGTTCCGGTCCGTGAGGCTGAGTCCATTGCCCGGGCGTTGACGCCAGCGGTGCCGCGAGCAGGC
>CAIXXI010000220.1 GCA_903923345.1 uncultured Burkholderiales bacterium
CATCTCGATGGTCTTCACACCCTGGCCTTCGCAGCCCGGACAGCGGCCCGGCCCGGTGTTGAAGGAAAACCGCGTTGCGTCATAGCCGCGCACGCGCGCTTCGGTGGTGTCGGCAAAGAGCCTGCGGATCGCGTCCCAGAAGCCCACGTAGGTGGCCGGGCAGGAGCGGGGGGTCTTGCCGATCGGGGTCTGATCGACTTCGAGCACCCGGTTGATGGCTTCGCTGCCTTCGATCGACTCGCAGCCAACCGGCTGGGCGAGCAGGACCAAGGCTTTGTCGGCGCCGGCCCGGCCGCTGTTTCGGGCGGTGACGACCGCCTGCAGATTGGCCAGCAGGACATCGCGCGCGAAGCTCGATTTGCCTGAACCGGAGACCCCGGTCACCACGGTTAATCGCGACAGCGGCACCCGCGCATCGAAGCCCTGCAGGTTGTGCAGGCGGGCATTGCGGATCACGATCGCCCGTGTGTCCGCTGTCACCTCACGGGCCGGCGCAAGCGGGTGGGCCAGTGGGTGCGCGAGGAAGCGTCCGGTCAGGCTGTCGGGATGGCTGGCTAGCAGGGTGTGGTTGCCGGTGGCCACGATCCGCCCGCCCAGGCGTCCCGCACCCGGGCCGATGTCGATCACATGATCGGCCCGGCGGATGGTGTCTTCGTCGTGCTCGACCACCAGCAGCGTGTTGCCGCGGTCGCGCAGCGCAGTCAGGGTGTTGAGCAGCACCTGGTTGTCGCGCGGATGCAGGCCGATGGTCGGCTCATCGAGCACATAACACACGCCTTGCAGGTTCGATCCGAGCTGCGAGGCCAGGCGGATGCGCTGGGCTTCACCGCCCGACAGGGTCGGGGCGGCACGGGCCAGCGACAGATAGCCCAGACCGACGTCCGAGAGGAACTGCAGGCGCGATCGGATCTCGGCCAGGATGTCGCGGGCGATCTCGGCATCACGGCCCTCGAAGGCCAGTGCGTCGAGCCATTGCTGGGTTTCGTCGACCGGCATGCTGGTCAGTTGGGCGATGGAACGGTCCCGCAGCTTCACGGCGAGTGCGGTCGGGTTCAGGCGCAGACCGTGGCAGGACGGGCAGGGGGCCTCGCCATAGTGCACGCCGGCATCGGTCACGCCTTCGAGGCCCGGCGTCAGCTCGTCTTCCTTGATCCGACCGAGGGTCTCGAGACCGGCGCCCAGACAGGCTGCGCACCAGCCGTGGCGCGAGTTGAAGGAAAACAGCCTCGGGTCGAGTTCGGCAAAACTCTTGCCGCAGGTGCCGCAGGCTCGCCGGGTCGAATGAATGGCTGTGTGCAGCGGTGCACCCGCGCCGCTGGCATCACCGGAGTCAATCGCGCTTTGCAGGGACTCCAGCCCGCTGGCAACCATGACCACGCCCTTGCCATAGCCCAGCGCATCCCGCAGGGCGTCGCGCAATTCGGGCTCGCGCCAGGGCGAGACGGTGAGGTCGGCCACCGGCAGTTCGATGTGGTGCTCGGTATAACGGTCGATGCGCGGCCACTTGCCGGTGGGCAGGAAGGCGCCATCGACCCGCAGGTGGGTGAAGCCCTTGGCCTGTGCCCACTTGGCGAGGTCGGTGTAGACGCCCTTGCGCCCGACTACCAGGGGCGCGAGCAGGCCGATGCGCTGGTCGCGGTAGTCGCGCAGGATGCGCGCCACGATGACATCGAAGGACTGCGGCTCGATGCGCGTGTCGCAA
>CAIXXI010000221.1 GCA_903923345.1 uncultured Burkholderiales bacterium
CTGAGGTGTGCACTGATGAAGCAACCCATGCGCCGTGCCTCTGATCGGCTGCTGAATCGAGATGACAGCGCCGATTCGGCCGCCATCGCACTGGCGATTCAGAGCGGATTCGATCGCCACTACGCGCTGTTTCGCTACAACGCCCAGCAAGCCAAGGGTCGCTTTGAAATCGGTGACTGGCATGCCATCCGAAAGCTCGCCCGCGAACGCATCGCCTTCTATGACGACCGCGTGCGCGAAGCGATCGAGCGGATCAATGTGTCGTTCGGCGACTCCCAACTGGCCGTCGGCAACTGGCAGCAGGTCAAGCGTCATTATGTGAACCTCCTGGCCGAGCACCGCCAGCCGGAACTGGCCGAGACATTCTTCAATTCGGTCTGTTCCAAGCTGCTGCACCGGACCTATTTCCACAACGATTTCATCTTCGTGCGGCCAGCGGTGGCCACCGACTATCTGGACAGCGATCCGCCGAGCTACCGCTCCTACTATCCGGCCAAGGAGGGCCTCGAGGCGGCGATGCGCCACATGATCGTGGACTTCGGCCTGGCCTGTCCCTTCGAGGACATCGACCGGGACCTCGCCCTGGCCACGCAGACACTGCTCGAATTCCTGCAAAGCGACGGCCAGGCTCCGGCCGACACCCAAATTCATGTGCTGCGTACGCTGTTCTTTCGAAACAAGGGCGCCTACCTGATCGGCCGTTATATCCAGGACGGGGAATTGGTCCCCTTCGCAATGGCGATCCTGCAAGACTCCAGACGCCGCCTGTATGTCGACACCTTCCTGTGCGGCGTCGAACGCATCGAGGCGCTCTTCAATTTCTCGCGCGCCTATTTCATGGTCGACATGGAAGTGCCATCGGCCTATGTGCGCTTTCTGAAAACCCTGATGCCGACCAAGCCCGAGTCGGAGCTCTACACGATGCTCGGGCTGCACAAGCAGGGCAAAACCCTGTTTTACCGCGACCTGCTGCACCATTTGCGGCATTCGAGCGACCCGTTCGTGATCGCGCCCGGCATCAAGGGCCTGGTGATGGGCGTCTTCACGCTGCCCTCGTTTCCCTATGTGTTCAAGATCATCAAGGACACGCGGCGAAAGGACATCAGCCGCGAATTCATCCAGAAGCAATACCAGCTCGTGAAATTCCACGACCGCGTGGGGCGCATGGCCGACACCTGGGAATATGCCAACGTGCCGATTCCCAAGTCCCGCATCGATCCTGCGCTCGAGCAGGAGCTGCGTGAGACCGCGCCTTCAATCATCGAAGACGACGGTGATTCGCTGGTGGTGAAGCATGTCTACATCGAACGGCGCATGGTGCCGCTCAACATGTATCTCGAGCGCGCCGACGACGCCCAGCGTGAGCGGGCGATCATCGAATACGGCGATGCGATCAAACAGATGGTCGCCGCCGATATCTTCCCGGGCGACATGCTCTACAAGAACTTCGGCGTCACCCGCCAGGGTCGTGTGGTGTTCTACGACTACGACGAAGTCGCCTACGTCACCGACTGCAAATTCCGCAGGATTCCACCGCCTCGCACGCCAGAGGACGAGATGTCCTCCGAGCCGTGGTACACCGTCGGTCCGAACGATGTCTTTCCTGAGGAGTTCGGCACCTTCCTGCTGGGCGATCCACGGGTTCGGGAGCTGTTCATGAAGCACCACGCCGACCTGCTCGATGCCGCGTTCTGGCAGGAAAAGCAGGCGCGAATCCGCGACGGCCAACTCGAAGACGTGTTTCCCTACCCGGAATCCTTGCGCTTCAAGAACCGCTATCCTTGCGTCTGACCCGTTTTCACCTCTTTTCCTGGAGCCCATCATGGCCGATCCAATCGTCATCGTCTCCGTCGCCCGCACCCCCATCGGCAGCATGAATGGGGAACTTTCCGGCTTTGCAGCCCACCAGCTGGGCGCCCATGCCATCCGCGCTGCGGTTGAGCGCGCATGCCTCAAGCCCGAGCAGGTTCAGGAAGTGCTGATGGGCTGTGTGCTGCCGGCCGGACAAGGTCAAGCGCCTGCCCGCCAGGCCACGCTCGGAGCCGGCCTGCCGATGTCGGTCGGCGCAACCACCGTCAACAAGGTCTGCGGCTCGGGCATGAAAACCGCCATGCTGGCCCATGACCTGCTCACCGTCGGCAGCCAGGACATCATCGTGGCGGGTGGCATGGAGAGCATGTCGAATGCCCCCTACATGATGCTCAAGGGTCGAAATGGCTATCGCTACGGCCATGGCACCCTGTTCGACCACATGGCCCTCGATGGTCTCGAAGACGCCTACGAAAAGACCCCGAATGGCGGTGGCAAGTCGATGGGCATGTACGGCGAAGACTGCGCCGCCAAGTACAGCTTCACACGCGAAGAGCAGGACGCATTCGCAATCGCCTCGACCGAACGCGCCCGAGCCGCCAACGAAAACGGCGCGTTCGCCTTCGAGATCGCCCCAATCACCGTGGCCGGACGCAAGGGCGATGTGGTGATCGACAAGGACGAAAGCCCGTTCAAGAGCGACACCAGCAAGATCCCGGCGCTCAAGCCAGCCTTTCGCAAGGACGGCACCGTCACCGCGGCCACCTCATCGTCCATCTCTGATGGCGCGGCCGCCATGGTCATGATGCGGGCCTCGACTGCCGCCAGCCTGGGGCTCAAGCCGGTCGCCAGAATGGTGGCCCATGCCACGCATTCGCATGAGCCGCAGTGGTTCACCACCGCACCGGTGGGTGCCATCCGCAAGCTCTATGACAAGACCGGCTGGTCGACCTCCAGCGTCGATCTGTTCGAGATCAACGAAGCCTTTGCGGTGGTCACCATGGCCGCCATGAAGGAACACGACCTGCCGCACTCCAAGGTCAACATTCACGGCGGCGCCTGCGCCCTGGGGCACCCGATCGGCGCCTCGGGTGCCCGTCTGATCGTCACCCTGATCGGTGCGCTGAAAAAGACCGGCGGCACGCGCGGCGTGGCCTCTTTGTGCATCGGTGGCGGCGAAGCCACTGCGGTGGCCATCGAGCTCATCTGATTCCTGATTGATCGCCCGGGCATGCGGTGCGCGCCCGGCGCCGGTGGAGGCAGACACATCAAATGATCCTGAGCGAAGAACTCGGGCAGGTGCGCGATGCGGTGCGCACCTTTGTTTCGGAACAGATCACACCGCATGCAGCACGATGGGACCGCGAATCGACCTTCCCGGCTGAGGCCCTCAAAGGCCTGGCCGCGCTGGGTTGTTATGGCGTCGCAGTGCCCGAGCAATGGGGTGGCGCAGGCCTGGACTACACCGCGCTGGCGGTGATCATCGAGGAGGTCGCTGCCGGCGACGGCGCCACATCGACCATCTTGTCGGTCAACAATTGCCCGGTCTGCTCGATCCTGATGGCCTATGCCAATGATGCGCAAAAGGCCCAGTGGCTCAAGCCGCTTGCACGCGGAGAGATGCTCGGCGCCTTCTGCCTGACCGAGCCCCATGTCGGCTCGGACGCTTCGGCGCTCAGGACCACCGCACGGCGAGACGGTGACGAATACGTCATTGACGGGGTCAAGCAGTTCATCACCTCAGGCAAACATGCCGATGTTGCGATCGTGATGGCGGTCACCGACAAGGCAGCCGGCAAGCGTGGCATCTCGGCCTTTCTGGTGCCCACAAAGTCGCCGGGCTATCGCGTTGCACGGCTCGAGGAGAAGGTCGGCCAGCACGCCTCGGACACCGCCCAGATCGCCTTCGAAGGCTGCCGCATTCCGGTGGCCAATCTGCTGGGCGAAGAAGGCCAGGGCTACCGGATCGCACTGTCGGGTCTTGAGGGGGGGCGAATCGGCATCGCCTCGCAGTCGTTGGGCATGGCGCGCGCAGCCTTTGAAGCCGCCCTGCGCTATGCCAAGGAACGCGAGGCCTTCGGCCATGCGATCTTCGAGCATCAGGCGGTGCAGTTCCGTCTGGCCGACATGGCCACGCGCATCGAAGCGGCACGACAACTGATCCTGCATGCCGCTGCACTGAAAGACGCAGGCCAGCCCTGCCTGAAGCAGGCCGCCATGGCCAAGCTGTTCGCCTCCGAAATGGCCGAAGACGTGTGCTCAGACGCGATCCAGATTCATGGCGGCTACGGGTATGTGAGCGATTTCCCGGTCGAGCGCATCTGGCGCGATGTCCGCGTCTGCCAGATTTATGAAGGCACCAGCGACATTCAGAAAATTCTGATCGGTCGCGCCCTGGCCGGAAGCGACAGCGCGTGAGCACTCAGCCCATCCTGCAGACCGCAGCCATCACGGGCCAGGACGGTCAAGGGCTCAATGCCTTCATCGCCCGACCGGCAGGCGAACCCAAAGCCTGTGTGGTGATCGTGCAGGAAATCTTCGGCGTCAACGAGCACATTCGCTGGGTGGCTGCACAGCAATATGCAGCCAGCGGATATCTCGCGATCGCGCCCTGTTTTTTCGATCGGATCGAGCCGGGCATCGAGCTGGACTACACGCCGCAAGGCACTGCGAAAGGCCGCTCACTGGTCGACGCCCTGGGCATGGATGCCCCGCTGCGGGATATCCGGGCAGCGCAGCTGCAGCTTGCAGAGGGCCTGCCCACGGGCGTGGTCGGTTATTGCTGGGGCGGGACGATCGCGTGCCTGGCGGCAACCCGTTTGGGCCTGCCTGCGGTGGGCTACTACGGCGGTCGGACCCTGCCCTTTCTGCATGAGCGTCTGCAGGCACCGATGATGTTTCACTTCGGTGAGCATGACCCGATGATTCCCATGGACTCGGTGAGGCAGATCAGCCGAGTCCACACGTCGGCGGCCTGCCATCTCTATCCGGCTGGCCATGGCTTCAATCGCCATGGACATGCCGCCTGGCATGAAGACAGTGCCCGCACGGCACTGGCCCGCACCCACGCTTTTTTCAAACAGCACCTCGGACACCATGGCTGACAACTTCCAAAAACCGATCAGGGTCATTCTGTCCGGTATCACCGGATGGGCAGGCAGCGCGCTCGCACAAGGCATCGTGAAGCAGCCGGATCTGAGGCTGGTCGCCGGCGTGGCCCGCCGTGCGGCCGGTCGCAGCATTGGCGATGCACTCGGGATCGACGCCGCACCAGGTCCTGTCGTGGCCAGTGTCACGCAGGCGCTGGTCACCGAGGCCAACGTCTTTTTCGAATACAGCCTGCATGATGTCGCCAAGGCCAATGTGATGGCCGCTCTGGATGCCGGCCTCGATGTGGTGGTCGGCACCTCTGGTTTGTCCGACGACGACTATTCGCAGATCGATGAGCGGGCGCGTGCCGCGGGGCGCGCGGTGCTGGCCTGCGGCAACTTTGCCATCACTGCGGTGCTGCTGCAGAAGTTCGCCGAGATGGCGGTGCGCTATCTGCCCGATGTCGAGCTGATCGATTACGCCAAGGAGAGCAAGATCGATGTGCCCTC
>CAIXXI010000222.1 GCA_903923345.1 uncultured Burkholderiales bacterium
CTCGATACGACCGAACTGGCTGACGGCCCCGTCGACCGGGCAGATCCAGTCGGCATTCGACAGCGGACGCGCACCTTCCTTCAAAGCACGGGTGAAAAAATCATTGAACGACGTGTAAGCCCGGATATCGGGGTGTGCGGCCTGTGACATGTCGACGCCATAGCGATCAACGAATCGTCGGATCAGGGACTGGGTCAGGGCGCCGGCACGGGCACTGGCGATGCGGCCAGCCAGCTCGGTGAGCCTGCGTTTGGGCAGCAGGTGCTGAAGCAGAATGAATGGGTCCGTCACGTCGAATTGAAACCGAATTGAAATGGGAGCAGGCAGGCATTCTGACCTGCCTGAGGTCCCGGTGGTACCCTCATGGCGTTGGTGCCTGGCCTGCACATCGTTGTGGGCCGAGTTAAACGGGAAGCAGGGAAGATCGCCCACACAGGGTCTGTCTCAACCTGCGCTGCCCCCGCAACGGTAAGCGGACGGATGCCTCGCGCATGCCCGCTCGTGCACGCTGCCACTGGAGGCTCGCCTCTGGGAAGGTCGCACGAGTTGATCCGCCAGCCCGGATACCGGCCAACAGGTGATCGCAGGTTGAACCTGCGATCGATTGCCCGAGCCAGCGGGGAAGCTGGCGATGGCGCCCTCCGAGCACTCAACACACTATGGCTTTTCCAGTTCGCGCAGCCCCTGCGCACCGGCCCTCGGCCAACTTCTGCACGCCTGTTGCGCCGCTGCGCATCACCTTGACTGTCCTGCTGCTTGCTTCGGCGATGCACGCACCCACGCCCAGCCAGGCACAAACAATCGGAGCATCCCCTACCAAACCCGACTCGTTCGACACGGATCGCCTTGCTCCGGTGAATGTCACCGCGACCCGCATGCCCACCCGCATCGACGAGACCGTCGCCGAAACCACGCTGCTGAATCGGGCCGATATCGAACGTGCCACCGGGCGGACCTTCTCCGAGTTTCTGGCCCAGCAACCTGGCCTGCAGATGAGCTCCAACGGCGGGTTGGGTCAATACAGTTCGATCTTCATCCGCGGAATGGATGCCCGTCACACGCTGCTGCTGGTCGACGGCATGAGGCTCGGGTCGGCCACCGTCGGCGTGCCCTCACTCGATAACCTGCCGCTCGAACTCATTGACCGGATCGAAATCGTTCGAGGCCCGCTGTCCTCGGTCTATGGCAGCGATCCAGCGGGTGGCGTGATCCAGGTGTTTTCGCGCAGGGCACGCGAAGGCCTGACGCCGAATGCATCCCTGACCCTGGGCTCGAACCGCTATCGGCAGTTCAGCGCGGGGCTGGCCTTCGGCCAAGGGGCTTTCGACGGCGCGTTTCAGGTGGTTCAGACCGGCACCAACAGCTTTTCGGCGACCAACCCGAACGTGCTCTTCGATGCCTACAACCCCGACACCGATCCGTATCGACAAACCGCCGGCAATCTGAGGCTGGGCTGGCAACTCTCCCAGGACTGGCGGGTCGATGCCAGCGCATTGCAGTCCAATGCCCTCGTGCATTACGACGATGGTCCGGACGTCAACACCCGAGCCAAGCTGCGAAATGGTGTTCAGACCCTGAGCGCCTCAGGACGGGTGAATGCGAACTGGTCGACCCGATTGAGCTACGGTCATTCGACCGACGTCTACGAGACGGTCGAGAGCTTTTATGGCCCCTATGCCCCGGTCAAAACTGACCAGCAGCAGTTCGCGTGGGAAAACACCCTACCCACCCCGATTGGAACCCTGCTGGCGCTGGTTGAGCGCATCGAGCAGAAGGTCTCGCAACCGGAGACCAGCTATGCGGTCGATCGGCGCACGATCGACGCAGTGGGCCTTGGCATCAGCGGTGAGCAGGCGGCGCATGCCTGGCAGGCTGCCATCCGGCAGGACCGCAACTCGCAGTTCGGCAACCAGAACACCGGCAGCGTGGGCTACGCCTTCGCATTCACACCCAACTGGCGGGCCGGCCTGAGCTACGGCACGAGCTTCATCGCCCCGAGCTTCAACCAGCTGTACTACCCGGGTTTCGGCAATCCCGACCTTCAACCCGAAGAAGGCAAGCACGGCGAAGTGCACCTGCGATGGAGCAGCGGCGCACACAGCCTGCGAGCGGCCTGGGTCGACAACCGGATCCAGGGCTACATCCCGAGCGGCCCCAAACCAGCCAATGTGCCGAATACCCGAATCGACGGCCTGGTGATGTCGTATGAAGGCCGCTTCAGCGGCGTGTTGCTGGGCGCGTCCTATGAGCACCTCGATCCGCGCAACATCACCGAGGGAGACGAATACGGCAAGCTGTTGCCGCGCCGGGCGAAGGAGGCCTTCAGGGCGAGGGCCGACTGGGACCTCGGTGCCTATCGTCTCGGCACAACCGTCTCGGCGTTTTCGCACCGCTTCGACGATGCGGCCAACACCCTGCGACTGGCCGGCTTTGCCACCGTGGACCTGCGTGCCGACTGGCTGATCTCGCGTGACCTGACGCTGGGCATCCGCCTGAACAATCTCGCTGGCAAGGTCTACGAGACAGCCTATGGCTATAACCAGCCCGGGCGTGAGGGTTATGTGACCTTGCGCTGGGCGCCCCGCTGAGTCCGATGCGCTCGGGTCTGACACGGCTGCGCGGTTCGCGCTTGCCGGCCTGCCGGGCGGTGACGCTCGTGCTCGTCTGGCTCGGCGCTGTGCTCGGTCAGGCCCATGCCGAGTCGATCCGCGTGGTCGATGCTCAGGGGCGCGCCGTGGTGCTGCCGGCGCCCGCCCAGCGCATCGTCTCGCTGCTGCCCTCGCTCACTGAAAGTGTCTGCGCACTGGACGCCTGTGACCGACTGGTCGGCATCGACCGGGCATCGAACTGGCCCGAGTCGGTTCGCGCCCTGCCCCGGCTCGGCGGACTCGAAGACACTCAGATCGAGCGGATCGTCGCGCTGCGCCCGGACCTGGTCCTGGCGCCGGTGTCTCTGCGTGCCCGGGGCCGGCTGGAGTCGCTTGGCCTGCGCGTGCTCGCCCTGGAGCCGCTCACCTCGGCTGACGCGAAGCGGGCCCTGGAAGCCATCGCTCAAGCCATCGGCCGGCCGGGTGCAGCACAGCCGGCCTGGCAGTCGATGCAGGCGCGCATCGATGCGGCTGCCGCGCGCATCCCGGCCTCGTTTCGGTCGCGTCGGGTCTACTTCGAGGTGGCCGAGACACCCTATGCAGCCGGCGAGGCCTCGTTCGTGGGCGAGCTGTTGTCGCAGCTGGGTCTTCGCAACATCGTGCCGGCTGCACTCGGCCCGTTTCCGCGCCTGAACCCCGAATTCGTGGTGCGCAGCACCCCTGAGCTGATCATCGCGACCCGCACTGCGCTGGCTGGCATGGCGCAGCGGCCCGGCTGGCAACACCTGGCGGCCCTGCGCACCCAACAGACCTGCGGCTTTGGCAGCGACGCATTCGACCTGCTGGTGCGGCCTGGCCCGCGGCTTGCAGAAGGCGCCGAGTTGATCGCCGATTGCCTCGAATCCATCCGATAGCCCGCCATGACCCCCGCACGCCTGGCCGCCATCCTGGTCATCTCCACGGTCGTAATCGGCCTCACAGGCCTGGGTGCAGGCGCCGAAGGCTGGTCGATGCAATGGGCCCATGAGTGGTCTCTGATTGCGCAAATCCGCGCACCTCGAACGCTGGGTGCCCTGCTGGCCGGCGCCTGCCTGGGCCTCGCGGGTGCGGTTGCACAGGGACTTTTCCGAAACCCTCTGGCGGATCCCTATCTGCTCGGGTCTGCAACCGGAGCGGGCCTGGCGGTGACGATTGCACTCGCGCTGACGTCGCTGGCAGCCGGTGTGCTGCCGGCCGCCATGAGCCTGTCGGCATCGATCGGCCTGACCGGCGCCGCCTTCATCGGCGCACTGTTCGGGGTGCTGGTGACGATCACGCTGGCCGGCGGGGCCCGCCGACCCTCGAATCTCCTGCTTGGCGGTGTGGTCGTGGGGATGATCCTGGGTGCCCTCTCCGAGGCCATCACACTGATGCTGCCAGAGGTACTGCGCCCCAGACAGGCCTTCATGCTGGGCACGACCGCGCTGCTCGATTGGCAGGCTGCGACGGTGCTCGGCGCCAGCCTGCTGCTGTCTTCAGCGATTGCGATCGGCCTGTCCCGCGCGCTGGACGCCCTGATGCTGGGCGAGGACACTGCGACCAGTCTGGGCATCGGCATCGGCGCCTGCCGATTGGGCCTGATTGGCGCGCTGGCACTGGCCACTGGCGCGGCCGTTGCTCAGACCGGCATCATCGGTTTCGTCGGTCTGGCAGCGCCCCATCTGATTCGTCGCAGCGTGGCCGTGACCCACCGAGGTCTGCTGGCGCTGTCCATCCTGGCAGGCGCAGTGCTGCTGGGCGGAGCCGATGTGCTGGCACGTATGGTGTGGGCGCCCGGCGAGTTGCCGGTGGGGCTGGTGACCGCCTTGTTCGGCGGCGCCTATCTGCTGGCGCTGCTGCATCGACGGCCTGACCAGCGCGAGTCGGCATGAGCAGCGCCAATAGCATCGCCCTGCAGGCGCAACGCATCTCGCTGAGCATCGCGGGGCGGCGAATCCTTCATGACGTCGATCTGACCATCCCTTGCGGCGCATGGACAGCCATCGTGGGGCCCAACGGCGCCGGCAAGAGCACGCTGCTGTCGATCATGGCCGGCGTGCTGCGCGCCGATTCGGGCCGCGTCCTGCTCGATGGCCAGCCGCTCGAACAATTCAAGCGAGGCGATCGCGCACGCAGGATCGCCTGGCTGGGTCAGCAGTCGTCCGTCGAGGCAGGTTTGCGGGTCGACGATGTGGTGATGCTGGGCAGGCTGCCGTATCTGGGCTTGTTCGGGGCGCCCACTGCCTCCGATCGGGACGCAATCAGCCAAGCCCTGACCATGACCGGTTGCGAAGCACTTCGCCTGCGTCGTCTTGACTCGCTCTCAGGGGGTGAACGCAGGCGGGTGCTCATTGCCCGTGCCTTGGCGAGCCGCGCGCCCGTGATGCTGCTTGATGAACCCGCAGCCCATCTCGATGCGCCCCATCAGCGCATGCTGATCAAGGCGATCCGGGAACAGGCACGATCAGGTGTGGCCGTCGTGAGCGTGGTCCACGATCTCAACAGGGCGCTTGCCGCTGACCAGGTGGCGGTGCTGGTCGAGGGCGCTCTCGGTGCCTGCGGCCCGGTCAGCAGCCCTCAGGTCAGGGCCGCGATGATCAATGCCTTCGAGGGTGCGATCGGCATTGAACGCAGTGCCGATGGTTCCCGGTGGATCGCCTTCGAGCGCGATTGATCCAGGCAGATGGGCTCAGAAATGGAACCGGTACTCAAGCGTCAGACCGTCGAGTCGATCGCGCCGCGTGACCGGGCTGACCGAGCAGCAGTCCGACAAAGACGCGCCCAGGGCGGCGCCGAGCAAATTGACAGCCATGTCCTTCAGTGAAGCCGTCGCCCGCGGATTTCCGATATCGGCCAGTTCCTTGACCAGACCCGGCATCGCCCCGATCAATGCGCCAACGACCTTTTTGTCCATCGGGTCAGTAAAGCCAAGCCGGGAGGCAAACGACACACCGAGCAGGCCCAGCGGTGCGGACATGCCGAAGTGCAGTGCCTTGTCCTGTCCCGTCCAGGAATCCTGAGGGCCGCCCACGCCAGCATGACCTGTCGGATGCGCCATGATGCAGGCTGACGCGATGGCGATCGCGATCGTGCGCTGCGCCAGCCTGACCGGGATCAAATCGCTGCCGACAGTCAGGGTGGAGACAACCGCTCGTCGGATGGACGTGGCGGGAAAATCGAGATCCTGAATGGAAATCATCACAACCTCACTGGTGTGATGAGACTTTATTAACAGGAGGGGCCGCAGAGTGTGACAAATATCACAGTCCACTCAAGGTCGATATTCGACCGTTCGTCGGTCGCGACCGCTTGTGATGAACCCCTCAGATACCGGTGAAGCACTCAAACAAAACCCGGGCTCAAGGCCCGGGTTCGGATGGATACGACGCTTGAGGTCGCGAAATGCTGCGCTTATTGCACGGTCAGTCGGGTCGGCCCAGCACCGGCTTTTTTCGGCAGCGTCAGTTCGAGCACGCCGTTCTCAACCCGTGCGCTGGCGCGGGTCTCGTCGATCTCTTCGCTGAGCGCGAAGCTGCGCGCATAGGTTCCGCCAAAGCGCTCGCTGCGCAGCACCCGGGCCTCGCTCTTTGCTGCATCGCGTTGAACCGGAGCACGCAGCGTGACGCGATTGGCATCGATGTCGATCTGGATCGACTCCTTGGGCACGCCGGGCAGATCGGCCTGAACAATGTATGCATCGGCCACCTCACTCACATCGACCCGCATCGCAATGGTCTGCGAAGTCGGCTCAGCGGCAGCGGCTGGCGCATCAGAAAACAGGCTGCGAAACAGCGTGGGCAGGACATCGGCAAACGGGTCGTAAACAGAAACCTTGGTCATTTCGATCTTCTCCAGAGGGGTTAGTCGGGCGACGTCTGTTGCGCCCACTCCTTCGACATATGACCCCACCGCATCGATTTCAAGGCCTGCCCGCTGCATCAGAAAAAAGGCCGCCCTGAGGCGGCCTGTGCGGCTGATGCACCCGGACCATCATCCGGGGGCGCGTGAACCGGCATCAGAGCAGGCTGCAGACATCCTGAAAATCGAAGCGTGGCAGGCGTTGCATGACCTTCGAAGGTTCGCCTTTGCCCAGGCAGCACAGGAAGTTCGATTTGAACCGTCCATCAGGGAAAAATTCGGCATCGACCCGGGCATTGTCAAAACCCGACATCGGCCCCACGTCGAGGCCGACCGCACGCACAGCCATCATGAAGTAAGCACCCTGCAAGGTGCCGTTTCGAAAGGCAAAGCGCTCCCGGTCAGCCCGCTTTTCATCGCCGTCGAACATCGTCTTCATCGAGCTGTTGTGCGGAAAGACCCGCGGCATGTGCTCATGGAAATCGGTGTCGTACGCAATGATCGTCACCACCGGAGCGGCCATGGTCTTGTCGACATTCCCACCCATCAGGGCCGGGCGCAGACGCTCCTTGGCCTCCTGCGACCGCAGGAACACAAAGCGCCCGGGCTGGGTATTGGCCGAGGTCGGCGCCAGCTTCATCAGGTCAAAGATCTGATGCAGTTGCGCGTCGCTGACCGGTGCATCCGACCAGCCGTTTTGCGAACGCGCCTGGGTAAACAGCAATTCGATGGCGTGAGAATTGATCATCGTGTTTGAAATCCGGCAAAAAGAAGGGATGCGATCGAATCAGGCTGCAGGCAGCGGGGTCGACTGCCAGGAGGCGATGCGCCAGGCCCCTCCTTCACGGCGCCAGACCTGCAGATACCGGCTCGTGAACGCCTTGGGCGTGCCCTTGACGATCACCTCGATCGCCACGTCGCCGTTGCACAAGGCGGTGTCGCCATGCACGCGCCAATCGCGACGCAGCACCTCGAGCTTGCGATAGTCGTACCAGCCGGTGCACGCCCGCTCGACATAGGTCGCACGATCCTCATCAGTGCCCGAGCTGTGCACGTAATGCAGGTCATCGGTGTAGAGCGCTTCGATCGCGGCGCGATCCTTAGCAATCGTGACTTTCCCGCGGTGATCGTCCAGGGCTTCGAGTTCGGCAACCGTTTTTGGATCAGCAGACATGTTCGCTCCTCTTCCTTTTGTGTAGGTTGAATCAGTTCTGACGGTGCAAGGGGGCGGCCGTCAGGTCGCACAGTGCTTCAAATGTCAGGCCCTCGACCCAGTCGATGGCGAACAGGCCCTGCGGTCTGACTTCGATCGTGGCCAGATCGGTGTAGATGCGCTTGACACAGCCAATGCCCGTGAGCGGATAGCTGCACTGCTCGACGATCTTCGGCTCACCCGACTTGGTGACATGCTCCATCATCACGAAGGTCTGCTTGGCGCCAATGGCCAGATCCATCGCCCCGCCAACGGCCGGAATCGCATCGGGGGCGCCGGTGTGCCAGTTGGCCAGATCGCCGCCCGCCGAAACCTGAAACGCACCCAGCACGCAGATGTCCAGGTGGCCGCCCCGCATCATCGCGAAGGAGTCGGCATGATGGAAATAGGCGCCCCCGCTCAGCAGCGTGACCGCCTGTTTGCCGGCATTGACCAGATCCCAGTCTTCCTCGCCTTCGGTCGGCGCGGGGCCCATTCCGAGAATACCGTTCTCGCTTTGCAGCACGATCTCGCGATCGACCGGCAGGTGGTTTGCAACCAGTGTGGGCAGGCCGATGCCCAGATTGACATAAGCCCCTTCGGGGATGTCCTGTGCCACGCGTGCGGCGATCGCATCGCGTGAACGCTTCTGATAAGCCATCGTCACCCCCTCAGGCTGGTCGGCGTCACCGCGACCACGCGCTTCACGAAGATCCCCGGCGTCACGATCACTTCGGGATCGAGCGTCCCCAGCGGCACGATGGTGCTCGCCTGAACGACGGTGCACTTGGCCGCCATCGCCATCACCGGGTTGAAATTGCGGGCTGCCTTGCGAAAGGTCAGATTGCCCCAGCGATCTGCGGTTTCGGCCTTGACCAGCGCCATGTCACCCTGGATCGGATACTCGAGCACGTAGTCGCGCCCGTTGAGAGTGCGGGTCTCTTTGCCGCGCGCCAGATCGGTTCCGAATCCGGTCGGCGTGTAGAACGCCCCAATCCCTGCACCGGCCGCACGCATGCGCTCGGCCAGATTGCCCTGCGGCACCAGTTCGAGTTCGATCTTGCCGGCTCGATACAGGCCGTCAAAAATCTGCGAATCGGATGAGCGCGGAAACGAACAGATCAGCTTGCGAACGCGCCCGGCCTTGAGCAGCGCTGCCAGTCCGGTCTCGCCGTTTCCAGCGTTGTTGGCCACCACGGTGAGTTCACGCGCACCCTGCTCGATGACCGCATCGAGCAGTTCTGCGGGCTGACCTGCGCCACCAAAGCCTGCCACCAGCAGGGTCGATCCATCTTTCAGGCCGGCCACTGCCTCGGCCAGGGTCCTGACGGTCTTGTCGATCATTGATCCGGTCCGTTATTGACGCGAAGCGTCAGCCTCAGGCGAGGGTTGAAAGCACACAACGCAGGCGTTCGGCGATCTCGTCGATCTGCGAAGCGCTGATGATCAGCGGTGGCGACATCGCGATGATGTCTCCGGTCACCCTGATCAGCAGATCGTGGTCATGGAACGCACTGATGAAGGCATCAAAGGCTCGCGCACCCGGCGCACCAGCCCGCGGCGCAAGTTCGACCGCCCCCACCAGACCGATCGTGCGGATGTCGATGACATGCGGGCAGTCGCGCAGCGAATGCAGGGCCTGCTGCCAATGGGCTGCGAGTTCGGCTGCGCGGCCCAGCAGTCCCTCGTCCCGATAGACGTCCAGTGTGGCGAGCGCGGCAGCGCAGGCCAGCGGGTGGCCGGAATAGGTGTAGCCGTGAAAGAGTTCGATGGACTTCTCGGGGCCTTGCATGAAGGCTTCGTAGAGTCCTTTGCGGGCAAAGACCGCACCCATCGGCACTGCGCCGTTGGTGATGCCCTTGGCGACGGTCACCAGATCCGGGGTCACGCCGAAATGCTGGATCGCGAAGGGCGAGCCGAGTCGACCGAAGCCAGTGATGACCTCATCGAAAATCAGCAGGATGCCGTGCTTCGAGGTGATGTCACGCAGTCGCTGAAGGTAGCCGACCGGTGGGATGAGCACGCCGGTGGAGCCCGCAACCGGCTCGACGATGACCGCAGCGACCGTCGAGGGATCGTGCAGGGTCAGGATCTTTTCGAGTTCATCGGCCAGGTGCGCACCCCATTGCGGCTGACCCTCGCTGAACGCGTTGTGCTCGAGATTGTGCGTATGCGGCAGGTGATCCACACCCGGGAGCAATGCGCCGAAATGCTTGCGATTGCCAGGAATGCCACCGACCGAAATGCCACCGAAACCCACCCCGTGATAGCCGCGCTCGCGGCCGATCAGGCGGGTGCGCTGGCCTTCGCCTCGCATGCGGTGGTAGGCCAGGGCAATCTTCAGGGCCGAGTCAACTGCCTCGGATCCTGAGTTGCAGAAAAACACCTGCCCGAAATCCGACGGCAGCAATTCGATCAGACGGTTGGCCAGCTCGAAGGCCAGCGGATGCCCCATCTGGAAGGTCGGTGCGAAATCGAGTGTCGCGGCCTGGCGCTGGATGGCTTCGACGATCGGTGTGCGGCAATGTCCGGCATTCGAACACCACAGGCCTGCGGTGCCGTCCAGAATGCGGCGGCCTTCGGGCGTCCAGTAATGCATGCCTTCGGCTCGCGCCAGCAGGCGTGGGGCCGCCTTGAAGTGACGGTTGGCGGTGAAGGGCATCCAGAAGGCTTCGAGGCCCTCGCCTCGGGCATGCTGAGAGGAATCCTGCGCCAGATCTTGCGCACGGGCGAAATCGTTCATGAGGCCTCCTGTTGTGCGGCACCGGCCGCATCGAGTTCAATGACTTCAGGTCTGAGCCAATATAGCAGCAGCAGCCCGGGCAGCGCGGCCAGCACGGTCAGGATGAAAAACGTCGGCCAGCCAAAGGCTTCAACCAAGACACCGGAAGCCGGTCCGACATAGACCCGCCCCACGGCCGCAAGCGCCGATAACAAGGCGTACTGGGCGGCTGAAAAGCGCCGATCGGTCAGCGCCATCAGGAACGCCACGAAGGCCGCCGTGCCAAGCCCACCGCACAGGTTTTCGATGCCGATCGCGGCGGCCATGAGCGAGTAGCTCTTCGGGCTCACCGCAATCAGCCAGTAGCCGAAATTTGAAATCGCCTGAAGGATGCCGAACACCATCAGGGCCCTAAACAGACTGAGCCGGGACAGCAGTGCGCCGCCCGCCAACGCACCCACGATGGTGGCGATCAGGCCGAGCGCTTTGTTGACCGCGCCGACTTCCGTCGCGGTGAAGCCCGCGCCGCGAATCAGAAACGCGGTCGACAGACTGCCCGCAAAGGCATCGCCAAGCTTGTAGAGCACGATCAGCCCGAGCAGGGCCACTGCACGCCGGCGAGTGAAAAACGCATCCCAGGGTTCAACGAAGGACGGAAAGCCGGCCTTGCGTGCTGCCATCAGGGCAGCCGCAAACGCACCGAGCAAGGTGAAGGTGTCCGTGGCCAGCTTGACGAACCGGTCAGGACGCTCGGGCAGGATCGCACCGAAAGCCGCCTGCAGGAGCCACCAGGCGACGCCACCGGCCGCAATCATGGCGATGAACCCCCGCCATTCGCGGCGCGCGTCGCTGCGAATTCGCAGGTCATCCACTTTCGGGCGTGGTGCAAGCAGCGTGATCAGGGCCATGATCAAAAACAGCCCGCCCATCAATCGGTACGCACCCGGCCAGCCCAGCCACTGATCGGCCAGGATCAGTGCAAGCCCGCCCGAGACCAGCATGGCCAGCCGGTATCCGAGCACCGACACGGCCGCGCCGGCGCCGCGTTCCGGCGCATCGAGCAGATCGGCGCGGTAGGCATCAAAGACGATGTCCTGCGACGCCGACAGGAAGGCCACCGTCACCGCCAGCACGCCCAGCGCCACGATCGATGTCTTCGGGTCAAAGCTGGCCATGGCCCAGCAGGCCGCTGCCAGCAGCAACTGGGTGATCAGGAGCCAGCCCCGGCGGCGACCCAGCCAACGGGGTTCGAAGCGATCAAGCAAGGGGGCCCAGACGAACTTGAAGGTATAGGGCAGACCCGCCAGGGCGAAAAAGCCAATCGTCTTGATGTCGATGCCTTCGACGGTCAACCAGGCCTGCAGGGTTCCGGAAGACAGCGCCAGCGGCAGGCCACTTGCGAAACCCAGCCCGAGCATGGCCGCCATGCGTCGCGAGGCGAACACCTGCGCGATGGTCAGTCGTTGGCTGTTTGAGGACATCGTCAAAGGCGGAATCGGGGCCGCCGAGTGTAGCAGCGAGGTCTGTGATCAGCGCGATTGCGGGCGCACCTCAAGGCTTGCTAACCTGCGCGCCATGAAGACACCCCTCACCCTCGCCCATCGCATCATCCGCTGCGCCTCGGACCTTCGCGCCGCTGTGCTGATCGTCTCACTTGCAGTCAGTGCGGCTTCGCTGGTGCCGTCCCCGGCGCAGGCCCAGCAACAACTTGCACGCGAGCAGGCCGAAGCGCGTGAACGGGCCGCCCAGGACCGCAAGCAGGCCTCGGGCACATGGGCTGAGCCCACCGATGGCGAAGGCATTGCGCCACCCAAGCGCAGCCGGATCGCTGCCTCGCTTGCGTCGTCCGAGAAACTGGAAAAGGACGCGGTGCTCCAGTACCGGCAACTGTTGCAGTCCGCGCAGGCCAAGCAGGCGCTTGCTCCGGCAGACTTCCCGCAGCGCAAAAGGCTGCAGGACATTGCTCTGCGGCTGATTCCGTATACCCATCGATTCAGCCCGCGTGCAGACGACTGGCGCTGGGAGGTGAACCTCATCGGCTCGCCGACGGTCAATGCATTCGTGATGCCGGGCGGAAAAATTGTTTTCTACACCGGCATCATCGAAAAGCTCAAACTGACCGACGACGAGATCGCCATGATCATGGGTCACGAGATGGCCCATGCCCTGCTCGAACACAGCCGCGATCGGGCCGGGCAGCAAAAGATTGCCCAGGGGGCAACGATTGCAGCCTCAGTCTTTTCGCAGATCATGGGCTATGGCGATCTGGGCGGCATGATCGCTTCGCAAGGGTCCAAGCTCACGCTGCTCAAATTCGGCCGAGGCGATGAGTCCGAGGCCGATCTGGTCGGCATGGACCTTGCTGCCCGTGCCGGCTATGACCCGCGAGCCGGGATCACCCTGTGGCAGAAGATGTCTGCGGCCTCCAAAGGCGCGCCGCCAGAATTCCTCTCGACCCATCCATCGCATGAGACCCGCATCGAGAACATGCGTCATTCGATGCATAAGGTGCTGCCGCTGTACGCGCGCACCCAGAACAAGACCGTGTCTGAACTGAGCGCCTATCAATCCAATGTCGGCGAACCCGTCCGCTAGAAGCGGCCGAATCGCCCTGATCGATCAGCGAGGCTGCGCTGGGGCCGACAGGGGCGTGCCGACGGTCGAGGTATAGAACACCACCAGGCGCGCCGGCCCTGGCCCGATGCTGCGCCCGGCGTGCACGGTATCAACCACCTCCGAGTGAACATCGCCGGCACGCAGCAGCCGCGTCTGGCCGTTCACCAGCCGAACTTCAAGTTCGCCTTCGAGCATGTAGGCGAAGTTCGGCGATGCGTGGACATGCCAGCCGGTGTCGGTGCCTGCTGGAATCTCGATCATGACTGCAGTCACTTCGAGCGGCCCCGACGGGTATTGGATCGGCACGCCCGACCAGCTTGTCGAGGTCTTGAGCAGGACGCTCGACTTGATCGGATTCAGGGCAGCTGCTGTCAGTTGCGAAGCGACTTCAGGCGCTTTCGCGGTCAGTGGGCCGTGGGTGGTACAGGCCGGCAGCGCCACGATCGCCGCCACGATCAGGGTCATTCTGGCGCTCAATTGGCGCAGGCGGGGCAGACGGTCCATGGGGTCAGAGTCCGGAAAAGGGATGACGCGGTCAGAAGGTGTAGTCGTAATCGATGGTCAGCGGGGCGTGATCGCTGAACCGTGAGGCGGTGTGGATCGACGCCGCCCGCGCGCGAGCTGCCAGCGCCGGAGTGGCGATCTGATAGTCCAGGCGCCACCCGACGTTGTTGGTCCAGGCCTGGCCGCGGGCACTCCACCAGGTGTACTGCTCAGGACGGGGATCAAGCGTGCGAAACACATCCACGAATCCGATCCCCTCGAAGATCCGGGTCAACCAGGCGCGTTC
>CAIXXI010000223.1 GCA_903923345.1 uncultured Burkholderiales bacterium
CTCGGATGGACCGTGAACCTGATCCAGTCGGATGAGGTCGATGCCTGGTGCATGCCGGGTGGATTGATCATGGTCTACAGCGGCTTGCTCTCGAATACCGATCTGTCCGACGACGAACTGGCCAACTTGCTGGCCCACGATATGGCCCATGCGCTGCTCGAGCATGCGCGTGAGCGGGTCTCCGGGCGTTTTGAACCGGGTCTTCTGGAAGGAATGGGGCGCCCGGACGCCGCAGCGTCACAGGCGGTCTATGAAATCGTGGTGGGCGTGGTTGCGGTGCGCGCGCATGAAACCGAGGCGGATCGACTCGGCGTTGAATTGACCGCGCGCGCCGGGTATGACCCGAGGACCGCGGTGTCGATGTTTCTCAAGCTGGACCAGGCTCGCGTGAGGGCCACTGCCGAATGGACGAGACGCCATCCGATGGCGCCGGGGCGCGTGGCCTTTCTGACGGCTCAGGCTGACCGGGTTTTGCCGCTTTACGAGCAGGCCCGGACGGTTTTTGAGAAGCCATGAATCGTCTCCCGATGGCGCCGCGCAGGCACTGAAATCAGCGCCTCGGGTGGCATAATGACGGGTTACTCAGCTGTTGTGGATCACCACTCGAAAGACCGCCATGCAAGCCCGCACGCTCTATGACAAGCTCTGGGATGCCCACGTCGTTCATCAGGAAGACGATGGCACCTGCCTCATTTACATCGACCGGCATCTGCTGCACGAGGTCACCAGCCCGCAGGCCTTTGAAGGCCTGAAGCTCGCCGGCCGCACGCCCTGGCGGCTGTCCGCCAATCTGGCCGTGGTCGATCACAACGTCCCGACCACCGACCGTTCGGCGGGCATCAGCGATCCGATCGCCCGCTTGCAGGTCGAGACGCTCGATGCCAATGCGCGCGAGCATGGCCTGATGTACTTCGACATTGCCGATCGGCGCCAAGGCATTGTGCATGTGATCGGACCCGAGCAAGGCGCGACCTTGCCCGGCATGACCGTCGTGTGCGGCGATTCGCACACCTCGACCCATGGCGCATTTGCCTGTCTGGCCTGGGGAATCGGCACCTCGGAAGTCGAGCTCGCCCTGGCGGCGCAGTGCCTCACGGCCAAGAAGGCGAAGAACCTCCGAGTGAGCGTCGAAGGCGCGCTGCCCCGGGGCGTGACCGCCAAGGACGTCGTGCTGGCCGTGATCGGGCGAATCGGTACCGCTGGCGGCACCGGCTATGCCATCGAATTCTCTGGCTCGACCATCCGCTCGATGAGCATGGAAGGGCGCATGACGGTGTGCAACATGGCCATCGAGGCCGGCGCTCGCTCGGGCATGGTGGCGGTTGACGACATCACCCTGGCCTACCTCAAAGGTCGCCCGATGTCACCGACCGGCCCCGACTGGGACCGCGCGGTGGCCTACTGGCGAACCCTCAGGTCGGATGACGGGGCGCACTTCGATGCCGACATCCGCATCGACGCAACGCAGTTGTCGCCTCATGTGACCTGGGGCACCTCGCCCGAGATGGTGCTGGGCATCGAGGACCGAGTGCCGGATCCCGACCGCGAAAAGGATGCAACCCGTCGCGAAGGCATGGAGCGGGCGCTGGTCTACATGGGCCTGGAGCCCAACACGCCGATCAACCAGGTCAAGATCGACAAGGTCTTCATCGGCTCCTGCACCAATTCACGCATCGAAGACTTGCGCGATGCCGCCGCGGTGGTGAAGGGGCGTCGCCGTGCGTCCAACGTCAAGCTCGCCATGGTGGTTCCGGGATCCGGACTGGTGAAGGCGCAGGCCGAGGCAGAAGGCCTCGACAAGGTGTTCCGGGATGCAGGCTTTGAATGGCGCGAGCCGGGTTGCTCGATGTGTCTGGCGATGAATGCCGATCGGCTCGATGAAGGCGAACGGTGCGCATCGACCAGCAACCGGAATTTCGAAGGGCGTCAGGGCGCAGGCGGCCGCACCCATCTGGTCAGCCCGGCCATGGCGGCAGCAGCCGGTGTATTCGGTCATTTCGTCGACGTGCGTCGCCTGTAATCGCGCAGGCGCAAGGAAAATCAAGATGGATCAATTTACGGTTGTTCGTGGGCTGGTGGCGCCGCTGGATCGCGCCAATGTCGACACCGATGCAATCATCCCCAAGCAGTTTCTGAAGTCGATCAAGCGCACCGGGTTCGGGCCGAATCTGTTTGATGAATGGCGCTACCTCGATCGGGGTGAGCCCGGCATGGATAACTCCATCCGACCGCTCAATCCCGATTTCGCGCTGAACCAGCCGCGTTTCAAAGGGGCTTCGGTGCTGTTGGCCCGCAAGAACTTCGGCTGCGGTTCCTCGCGTGAACATGCGCCCTGGGCACTGGCCGACTACGGTTTCCGGGCGGTCATCGCGCCGAGCTATGCCGACATCTTCTTCAACAACTGCTTCAAGAATGGCCTGCTGCCGGTTCGCCTCAGCGAGTCGGAAGTTGACCGCCTGTTTCACGAGGTCGCCGCTTTCCCGGGCTTCGAGCTGATCGTTGATTTGCCCCGTCAGGTGGTCACCACGACCTCCGGTTCGGTGTCTTTTGGATTCGAGGTCGATCCATTTCGCAAGGATTGCCTGATCAATGGCTGGGACGACATCGGCCTGGTGCTGCGCCATGCTGACCGCATCCGCGAGTACGAAGCCCGCCGCATGCATGAGCAGCCCTGGCTCGGCAAGTCCCTGGGCGCCTGAACGGGGCGTCCTGTGCATTCAGCCCTGGCTCGCCAGCCGGGCTGTCCTGATACAACCCATCGGAAATCAGTACTCATGAAGATTGCAGTCTTGCCGGGCGACGGCATTGGTTCGGAAATCACTGAGCAGGCCGTGCGCGTTCTTAAGGCCCTCGATCTGGGCATCGAAATGGCCCACGCACCCGTGGGCGGCGCCGCCTATGACGCCTCCGGAGACCCTCTGCCCGACTCAACCCTGGCCGTGTGCGAAGGCGCCGATGCGATTCTCTTCGGCTCGGTGGGCGGCCCGCAGTACGACGCTTTGCCGCGCGCCAAACGCCCGGAGCAGGGCCTGCTCAGGCTGCGCAAGCACTTCGATCTCTATGCGAACCTGCGCCCTGCGATTGTGTATCCGGAATTGGCCCATGCCTCATCGCTGCGCCCCGAGCTGGTCGAGAACCTGGACTTGCTGATCGTTCGCGAGCTGACCGGCGACATCTATTTCGGTCAGCCCAGGGGCGTGCGGGTCAATGAGGCCGGCGAGCGCGAAGGCTTCGACACCATGCGCTACACCGAGTCGGAAATTCGCCGCATTGCCATCACGGCATTCGAGGCGGCGCGCAAGCGCAGCGGTCGTCTGTGCTCGGTCGACAAAGCCAATGTGCTTGAAACCACGCAGTTCTGGCGCGACGTGGTCACAGACGTGCACGCCGGCTATCAGGACATCGAGCTCTCGCACATGTACGTCGACAACGCAGCCATGCAACTGGTTCGCAATCCGAGGCAATTTGACGTGATCGTCACCGGCAACATGTTCGGCGACATCCTCTCGGATGAAGCCTCGATGCTGACCGGCTCCATCGGCATGCTGCCGTCGGCCTCGATCAATGCCCGTGGGTTCGGCATGTATGAGCCGATTCACGGTTCGGCGCCCGATATCGCTGGCAAGGGGATCGCCAACCCGCTGGCGACCATCCTGTCTGCGGCCATGCTCCTTCGCTACTCGCTGAACCAGGAGGGGTCCGCCAGACGGGTTGAAACCGCCGTCCGGAAGGTCCTCTCCCAGGGGCTGCGAACTGCTGATATTACGGAAGCCGGCTGTCAGGTGCTCGGCACGGTTGCCATGGGTGATGCCGTGCTGGCAGCCCTGTGAGTCTCGAATCAGGATCGGAATCAGGACGATGATGAAGGTAGGTCTGGTTGGATGGCGCGGCATGGTCGGCTCGGTGCTGATGCAGCGCATGCAGGAAGAACAGGATTTCGCGCTGATTGACGCGGTGTTTTTCAGCACCTCGAATGCTGGCGGTGCTGCGCCGATGGGTCGTGGCGTGCTGCGCTCGGCTGATGACCTCGATGCATTGGCCGAGATGGACGTGATCCTGACCTGCCAGGGCAGCGACTGGACCAAAGCCATCTACGGCCCGCTGCGCAAGGCAGGCTGGACCGGCTACTGGATCGACGCAGCCAAGACCCTGCGTATGGAACACGACGCGGTGATCGTGCTGGATCCGGTCAACCGCAGCGTGATCGATGCAGCGTTGGCATCGGGTGTGCGCAACTACATCGGCGGCAACTGCACCGTCAGTCTGATGCTGATGGCGCTGGGCGGTCTCTTCAAGCGCGACCTCATCGAGTGGGTGTCGGCGATGACCTATCAGGCTGCCAGCGGCGCCGGTGCGCAAAACATGCGCGAGCTGATTGCGCAGATGGGTGCCCTGCATGCAGCGGTGGCCCCCGAATTGAACGACCCGGCGAGCGCTATTCTTGAAATCGACCGCAAAGTGTCCGAGACGCTGCGCAGCGCCGATCTGCCCACTGA
>CAIXXI010000224.1 GCA_903923345.1 uncultured Burkholderiales bacterium
ACCCATGATCAGGATGAAGCCATGGAGGTGGCTGACCGGGTGGTGGTGATGAACCAGGGGCGGATCGAACAGCAGGGCAGCCCGGATGAAGTCTATGACCATCCGGCCACGCCGTTCGTGCTGCAATTTCTGGGCGACGTGAATCTGTTCCATGGCCGGCGCGGCCATGCACCCGGGGGCTCAACCGCTCCGGAAGACGTCAGCTATGTGCGGCCCCATGAACTGGAGGTGCTGGCCGAGGCAGGCCCGGACACCTGGGCGGTGACGCTCAGCCAGGTGCTGACCGTCGGGCCCAACAGCCGCATCGAATTCAAACGCGACGCGGACGACAGCTATGTGGATGTCGAGCTGCCTCGCGAGCGCTTCAATGAACTGCGTGCCCGACTGAACCTCGCGCCTGGGTCGCGGGTGCACCTTCGACCGCGTCGAGTCACCCGGTTTCAGACAGGCCTCGATGATGGCGTTCAGGCCGATCCTGCTGCGATGATCTGACGACGCCCCAAGGTCCGGGCTAGATGGTGAGAGTCGGTGAAAGCAAAACGCCGACAAGACCCAAGTCATTGTCGGCGTTCAGGATCTAGGGGATGGGGTGGCTGATGGGATTCGAACCCACGACAACTGGAATCACAATCCAGGACTCTACCGCTGAGCTACAGCCACCGTCGTGATTGGCCTGCCCGGAGGGGCTCGAACCCCCGACCCTCGGCTTAGAAGGCCGATGCTCTATCCAGCTGAGCTACGGGCAGGTCGGACCGGACAGGAATCAAACGAAGCCCATGAGTGTACATCATCGGCCGTGGTCGGGGCGACACGATTCGAACGTGCGACATCTTGCTCCCAAAGCAAGCACTCTACCGGGCTGAGCTACGCCCCGACGAGCGCGCAGTGTAGCGCACCCGGATGCGGGTTCAGGCCGAAAGCGTCTGCGCCAGGCGTTTGGCCAAGCGCTCGGCCACCGCTTCCTGGCGCGCTTCGACCATGACCCGAAGCAAGGGTTCAGTGCCGGATGCGCGGATCAGGATGCGCCCCTCACTGCCCAGCTCCTGCTCGACCTTGGCGCACTCGGCCTGAAAGACCGAATGGCCTTTCCAATCGAAGCCCTTCTCCATCCTCACGTTGATCAGGGTTTGCGGAAACAGGGTCAGATCCGAGGTCAGGTCAGACAGCGTTGCGCCACTGCGCTTGAGTGCAGTCAGGACCTGCAAGGCGCTGATGGTGCCGTCGCCGGTGGTGTGGCAATCCAGCGCCAGCAGATGGCCCGAACTTTCTCCGCCGAACAGCCAGCCGCGCTGCTGCAGCATCTCGAGCACATAGCGATCGCCGACCTTGGCGCGGGCAAAACCCACGCCCAGGCGCTCGAAGGCCTGCTCCAGCCCGATATTGGTCATCAGCGTGCCGACCGCACCGGCCACCGGCCCCAGCGCCACACGGTCCCGGACCATGACATAGAGCAGTTCATCGCCGTTGTAGAGGCGACCCTGCGCATCACACATCACCAGGCGGTCGGCATCGCCATCGAGCGATATGCCGAGGTCGGCTTTGTGTTCGAGGACCGCACGCTGCAGGGCCTCCGGGTGGGTTGCCCCGACCTGGTCATTGATGTTCAGGCCATTGGGGGTGTTGCCGATCTGGATGACCTCGGCGCCGAGCTCGTGAAAGACATGCGGCGCGGTGTGATACGCCGCCCCATTGGCCGAGTCGACCACCAGCCTCATGCCGTGCAGGTCGAGACTGGATGGAAACGAGCTCTTGCAGAACTCGACGTAACGACCGGCTGCATCGTCGATTCGCCGGGCGCGACCAAGCAACTCGGAGCGCACGCAGCCCATTGGCTCGTCGAGCGCACGCTCGATGCGCTCCTCGGTTTCGTCAGGCAACTTGTTGCCGTCGCCGGAGAAAAACTTGATGCCGTTGTCGTCGTAAGGGTTGTGCGAAGCACTGATGACCACACCCGCAGACAGGCGCAGGGCACGGGTGAGGTAGGCCACGCCCGGCGTGGGCAGCGGCCCCGAGAGCATCACGTCCACACCCGCGGCCGACAGCCCGGCTTCGAGTGCGGCTTCGAGCAGATAGCCGGAAATGCGTGTGTCCTTGCCGATCAACACGGCGGGTTTCTGAGCGCCGCCCTGCGCGAGCACGCGGCCCGCGGCATAACCCAGGCGCATCACGAATTCAGGCGTGATCGGGGCCTCGCCCACACGGCCACGAACGCCGTCAGTGCCAAAATACTTGCGTGCCATCTGCTCGTTCCTTTTCTCGTTCCTCAGACTGCGCGCTGAATGGCATTCCAGACGGTCAGCGCATCGCGGGTGGCGGCCACATCGTGCACCCGGACCAAGCGCGCGCCCGCATTGACCGCGGCCAGCATCGCAGCCAGGCTTCCTGAGAGGCGGGCATCCACGCTACGCCCGGTGAGCGCACCGATCATCGACTTGCGTGACACGCCGATCAGCACCGGCACGCCCTGGTCGGACAGATCATGAAGGTGGGCCAGCAAGGACAGGTTGTGATCAAGGGTCTTGCCAAAGCCAATGCCTGGATCGATGACGATGCGGCGCATGTCGACACCCGCACTGTGCAGCCGTTGAACCCGCTGCGCGAGGATGTTTTTCACGTCACGGACCACATGCTCGTAGACCGGCGCCTGCTGCATGAACTGGGGTTCGCCCTGCATGTGCATCACACAACAGGCGACTGACGAGCCGCGCACCGCATCGATTGCATCGTCACTGGCAAAGCCTGCGACATCATTGATCATGTCGGCCCCGAGGTCGATCACCGCGCGCATCACCTCGGGCTTTCGGGTATCGACCGACAAGGGCACACCACACTCGCGCAAGGCCTTCAACACCGGCTCGAGGCGACGCAACTCTTCTTCAACCGGCACCATGGCCGCGCCAGGTCGGGTGGACTCGGCGCCAAGGTCGAGCAGGTCGGCGCCTTCGTCGATCATGCGATGAGCCGCTTCGACCGCCACGGTCGGATCGAGCCGGAGGCCTCCATCCGAAAATGAGTCGGGCGTGAGGTTCAGGATGCCCATGACGAGCGGCCGATCGAGCGATAACTCGAAACGGCCGCATCGAAGGGACGTGGCAGACAGATCCAATGGCTCAGGGTGAGCCGACGCCGTGATCGGCGTCAGACTCGGCACATGGAACGCTTACTGAGCGGCCGGGGCCGGCGGCGTTGCGGGAGACACTTCAGGGGCGGCGGGCGGGGTCGACGGCGGCTGAGAGCCACCCGACTGGCCGTAATCACGGGGCGGGCGCGGTGGGCGACCACGAGCGATGTCTTCGATCTGATCCGCATCGATGGTTTCCCATTCGAGCAGGGACTTGGTCATGAGTTCGATCTTGTCGCGGTTGTCTTCGATGATGCGTCGAGCCACGCCGTACTGCTCGTCGATGATGCGACGGATTTCGGAGTCGACCTTGCGCATGGTCTCTTCCGACATGTTGGTGGTCTTGGTGATCGAACGGCCAAGGAACACCTCGCCTTCGTTCTCCGCGTAAACCATGGTGCCCAGCGCGTCACTCATGCCATAGCGGGTGACCATGTCGCGGGCGATCGAGGTCGCGCGCTCGAAGTCGTTGGATGCGCCGGTGGTCATCTGGTTCATGAAGACCTCCTCGGCAATCCGGCCACCGAACAGCACCGCGATGGTGTTGAGCATGCGGTCGCGATCCATGCTGTAGCGGTCCTGCTCGGGCAGCTGCATGGTCACACCCAGCGCGCGGCCGCGCGGAATGATGGTGACCTTGTGGACCGGGTCGGTCTTGGGAAGCATCTTTGCGACGATGGCATGACCCGACTCGTGGTAGGCGGTGTTGCGGCGCTCTTCTTCGGGCATGACAATCGAGCGGCGCTCGGCGCCCATGATGATTTTGTCTTTGGCGCGCTCGAAATCGCCCATCTCGACCAGCCGACCGCTGCGGCGAGCCGCGAACAGGGCGGCCTCGTTCACCAGGTTGGCCAGGTCCGCGCCCGAAAAGCCGGGCGTGCCGCGCGCGATGACGTCGGCGCGGACATCAGGACCCACCGGCACTTTGCGCATGTGGACGCTCAGGATCTGCTCGCGACCACGGATATCGGGCAGCGGCACCACGACCTGACGGTCGAAACGGCCGGGACGCAGCAGAGCGGGGTCAAGCACATCGGGACGGTTGGTGGCAGCGATCACGATGACGCCCTGGCCGGTCTCGAAACCATCCATCTCGACCAGCAGCTGGTTCAGGGTCTGCTCGCGCTCGTCGTTGCCGCCACCCAGGCCGGCACCGCGCTGGCGACCGACCGCATCGATTTCATCGATGAAGAGGATGCAAGGTGACTGCTTCTTGGCCTGCTCGAACATGTCGCGGACGCGGGCTGCGCCCACACCGACAAACATTTCGACGAAATCCGAACCGGAAATCGAGAAGAACGGGACCTTGGCTTCACCAGCGATCGCGCGGGCCAGCAGGGTCTTGCCCGTGCCGGGCGAACCGACCATCAGCACGCCGCGCGGAATACGCCCGCCCAGCTTCTGGAACTTGGAGGGATCGCGCAGGAACTCGACCAGCTCGCGCACTTCTTCCTTGGCTTCATCGCAGCCAGCGACGTCGGCGAAGGTGACCGTGTTGTTGGATTCATCAAGCATGCGCGCCCGGCTCTTGCCGAAGGAGAACGCACCGCCCCGACCACCGCCCTGCATCTGGCGCATGAAGAACACCCAGACACCGATCAGCAGCAGCATCGGGAACCAGGAGATGAAGATGCTCATCAGCACCGACTGCTCTTCCTCGGGCTTGGCGCTGACCTGGACCCCGTATTTCATGAGGTCGGAGATCATCCAGATGTCGCCTGATCCGGGCGAATACACCGTAACCGGACGCCCGTCCTTGGTTTTGGCGCGCAGCGAGCGGCCATCAACGATGACGCTGTCGATGCGGCCGGCCTTGGCCTCTTCCATGAACTGCGAATAGCTCACGTCGCCACCGCGCACCTGGCGCGTGTCGAACTGCTTGAAAACGGTGAAGAGCACCAGGGCGATCACCAGCCAGACCGCAGCCTTGGAGAACATGTTGTTCACTGAAGCACTCCTTCGATGCCCGACACGTGCCGAGCCAAGCTTTCAATTCTACGCTCATTCATGCCCGCAAAACCCTACCCTGCGGGATGTCAAGCCCCATTTGATGACGTTCCGATGCCGGCCCCATGCTTGAGGGACCGCCCCAGCAGGAAGGTCTCGGCCGACTTGCCACGCGATGCCTTGGGCTTGCGCGGCGCCACCGTCACGAAGCTGCGCTTGAACGCCTCGACGATCTGGCTGTATCCGCTGCCGTGGAAACATTTGATCAGCAACGCGCCTTCCGGCTTGAGATGACGGACCGCGAAGTCCAGTGCCAACTCGGCCAGATGCCCCATGCGGGCGGCATCGGCGGTGCCGACTCCAGAGAGATTGGGGGCCATGTCCGAAACCACAAGGTCCAATCGGACACCTTCGCCGATCAGTGCCTCGAACTCTCGCAGCACGGCATCCTCACGGAAATCGCCCAGCAGGAAATCGACCCCGGCGACCGGGTCCATCGGCAGGATGTCGATGGCCACGATGCGACCGTCCACCTCACCGCCGGGACCGGCCATCTTTTCGCGCAGCAGCTGCGACCAGCTGCCGGGCGCCGAGCCCAGGTCCACCACATTCATGCCCCGCCGGATGAGGCGATCCTGCTCGTCGATCTCGAGCAGCTTGAATGCCGCCCTCGAGCGGTAGCCGCGCTGCTGGGCGAGCTTCACGTAGGGGTCGTTCAGATGCGAATGCATCCATGCCTTGCTGAACCGGTTCTTGGCCATGGGGAAATTATCGGCTAAACCAGACGGTGCGTGGACTACAATCGTCGGATGTCCGAACGCCCGATCCGAAGCACCGAAGCCCCCGACGAGACCGCGCCCCGAGGCCCCTCGCCGCAATTGACATCGGCTCAACGTGCCGAACTGCGCGGTCGCGCGCATGGCCTGTCACCGGTGGTGATGGTTGGTGACGCCGGCCTGACTGATTCGGTCGTCAGTGAGACCGACCGGGCATTGGATGTGCACGGACTGATCAAGGTCAGGGTGCATGGTGATGATCGGGCCGCTCGTGAAGCGCTCGGTCAGGCGCTGTCTGGCCAACTCGGCTGTGCGCTGGTGCAGACCATCGGCAAGCTGCTGGTGCTCTGGCGTGAGCCTGTGCCGACCGATCCGGTTCGCGCACCGATTCGAAGGCGGGTCGCCACTGCGCCCAAGAAGCTGGCGGCTGAAGGCAAACCGGCCCCTAAGAAAAAGGCCCGTCCGGGGGTACCCCGCGCCGAGACACCGGCCAAGCCAGTCCGCCGCAAGGCCCCGCCACGGCATGCTCGGACCCTGGGCCCGGGTAGCCGCACCGCTCGCGGTGCACTGAACCCGGCCATCAAACCGGTGATGCGTTCGATTGACCGGGAGTCCGCAGCCGATCAAAACGATGATGGCGTGTTGCGTCCGGCACGCGCGAGCGCTTCGCCGGCACGGCCTCGTCCGTCGGCAGCCCGCTCGGCGATGTCGGGTGCGACACCCAAGCGCCCGACCACGGCCGGCAAGTCCGGCCGAAGCGGTGTCAGCAGCGGTGCGAAAAAACCGCGATCGGCTTCAGTCGCCGGAAAGCCTGCTCCGCGCAAGAGCGCTGCGCCCGCCAAGACCAGCGCAGCGCGCACGCCGGCTTCGGGCAAACCGCGTACGCCGCAAGGCGGCGCAAGCACTACACGTAGCGAACGTCCAGCACCTCGTAGCCGCGCAGGCCGGCGGGTGCCTTGACCTCGACGGTGTCGCCGGCGAATTTGCCGATCAGCGCCCGTGAAATCGGGCTCGACACCGAGATTTTCGATTCCTTGATGTCGGCCTCGTCGTCTCCGACGATCTGGTAAGTCACTTTCTCGCCTGACTCGAGGTCCTCGAGATCGATGGTTGCGCCGAAGACGATGCGACCGTCGGTGTCGAGTGTGGACGGGTCAATGATCTGCGCCGACGACAGCTTGCCCTCGAGTTCAGCAATGCGGCCCTCGATGAAGCCC
>CAIXXI010000225.1 GCA_903923345.1 uncultured Burkholderiales bacterium
TCGTCCTACTGGATCAATTCGGTCTTCGTCTTTCGAACGCCAATGTCTCTCAGGGGGTTGCTGAAATTCCCCATGGTGTATGTCTTTCAGTACGCTGCATCGGCGCTGCTGCTCTGGTTGCTGGTTGAGCAGCTCGGTATGAACAAGGCGATTGCACCCTTGATCGTCACTGCAGCCCTTCTGCCATTGACCTTTCTTCTGAGCCGATTCGTCCTGAGTGGACCCGCAGCGGGGTCAGGAAAATGAGCGCTCCCTCTTCATCAGCCGACAACGCTGCGATCGGGAAGATGCGGGCGATGCCCATCTGCGACGCGGTCATCGTCAACTACAACGCGGGCGGGCTACTAAGCCGCTGTGTGCACGCCCTGTCAGCCGAATGGCCAGTCGCGAAGGTGATCGTCTCCGACAACGGTTCGGTTGACACCAGCCTAGTGGAGCTTACGGTTGATTCAATCGGGACTGCGGAACTGACGGTTCAGAAAAATGACGCAAACCTCGGCTTCGGCCGAGCCTGCAATATCGGCTTCAGCCTCACTCAAGCACCCTACGTTCTCTTCATCAACCCCGATTGCATTGCCCAACCCGGCAGCGTTGAGAGACTGGTCGAAGTTCTGCAACAGCATCCCGACATGGGCATGGTCGGCCCCTTGATCCTGAATCCGGACGGCAGTGAGCAGGCAGGCGCCCGGCGCACCACTCCTACGGTCGGACGTGCCTTCATCAAAGCCTTCGGTCTGTCTCGACTCGCCGCACGCTTTTCCGGCGGGCCCGGTGACTTCAATCTCGACAGCACTGTGCTGCCCACTGAGTCATCGGATGTCGACGCCATCTCCGGTGCCTGCATGCTCGTACGCAGAAGCGCCATCGAACAGGTCGGGCTCTTTGATGAGGGCTACTTCATGCACTGCGAGGATCTGGATTGGTGCATGCGGTTTCGGTTGGCGGGCTGGCGTGTGGTGTTTGTACCCGATGCCGTGGTCATGCACGAGAAGGGCGTCAGCAGCCGCTCACGCCCCGTTTTTGTCGAGTGGCACAAGCATCGCGGCATGGCGCGCTATTACCGCAAGTTTTTCGCCAATCGCTACCCACTGATCCTGATGCCATTCGTCATGCTGGCCATCTGGGTGCGCTTTGGTGCGGTGGCCCTTCGGCACCTGAGTCGGCGGCTGATGGGCGCACTCATCAGCCCAGGCGCCGCCCGCGGCTAAGCCCCGCTGATGACACCGATCATGCATGCACTGCTGGCCGCTGCCGTCGCAGCCACATTGATCGCCGTGATCCTGCGCAGCCCACTGGCCCGCCGCGGCCTTGATCAACCCAACGCGCGCTCGATGCACACCCGCGCGGTGCCGCGCACTGGTGGACTCGGCGTCCTGGCTGGCCTGTCGCTGTCGATGATCATCCTGGCCAACCCGCTGCCGCTCGCAATCTGGGCTGCACTGGTGCTGGTGGTTGCGATTTCCCTGCTCGATGACTTTCATGGGCTGTCGCCACTGACCCGGCTGCCCCTTCACTTAGTGGCTGCAGCGCTGGTCACTCGCTCCTGTCTGCCTGACGCGACCTGGCCGGTCCAGGTGCTCACCACCCTGTCCACCGCATGGATGATCAATCTCTACAACTTTATGGATGGGTCCGACGGCTTAGCCGGCGGGCAGGCGGTTTTCGGCTTTGGAACTCTGGGGCTTGCTGCTTGGCTCGGTAACGACTTTGGGCTTGCGTGCGCGTGCGCTGCGATTGCCGGTGCGGCTGCAGGTTTCCTGATGTTCAACCTGCCGCCGGCCCGAATCTTCTTGGGCGATGCCGGTTCGACGTCGCTGGGCCTGCTGGCGGGTGCAATTGGTGTATTAGGGGTCGCCCGAAACCTCTGGTCACCTGCCGTCCCGATTCTTGCCTTTTTCCCCTTCATTTTCGATGCTTCGGCCACCCTGTTCGATCGACTGTATCGCCGCCAGCGTATCTGGCAAGCCCACCGGGAACACGCTTATCAACGCCTGAATTTGGGCGGTTGGGGTCATCGAAAGACCGCACTGGCCTACTTCGTCTGGATGGCAGTCAGTGGGATGTTGGCGATTGCTAGCTTAGGACCGCTCCCCGAACTGACCCTCGTGCTCTTAATGACGATGGCGAGCGCAGTGCTTTACGGTATCGTTCGCTCACGGCGGCCATTGCATCGCAACATTCGCCAGAAATAATTCTTTCTCTCGTCCCACTTCACCTGTTCGACGCCATTGCGACGCATCGCCTTAGGCCCTCAGACTCTGGTCGCCATCGCCTTCGACACACTGGTCGCGGTCGGCGCGTGGTCGCTCGCTTTTATTGCCCGCTACCAGTTCTCGGTCCTGCCTGAACAGCTCTATCTTTTGTACGCAACGCTTCCGGTGGTTGTTGCAGTTGAACTGGCCTGCTTCATCTACTTCGGCCTGTATCGCGGCATCTGGCGCTATGCCTCGATGTACGACGTCAAGCGCATCGTCACAGCCGTCGGCGCCTCGGCGCTGATCATCCCAATCGTCTTTTTGCTGTGGCGCCATGGGCTGGGCATCCCTCGAGTCCTTTACTTCATCAATCCCCTGCTGCTCATTCTGTTCATGGGCGGCGGACGGATTGTGTATCGCTGGTTCAAGGAACACCGTCAGTTCAGCGAACTGCGCAGGCAGGGCCGCCCCGTTCTGCTGATGGGCGCAGGTGACGGTGCTCGCAGACTATTGCTCGAACTCGAACGCAGCCCCTCTTGGCAGGTCATCGGCCTGCTTGACGACAATCCCAGCAAAGTGGGTCGTGACATCGCTGGCTGCGTCGTGATGGGCACCTGGGATCAGGTGATGGGAATCGCCCGTCGCACAGACTGTCGCCACGTCATCTTTGCCACACCGGGTGCCGATGCGCAGCAGCGTCGCCGTGCCTTCGATCTCTGTGAAAAAGCGGGCTTGGAGCTGATGGTCGTGCCCGACCTCGATCAGATGATCGGCAGCCCCAAGCGCATGTCCGAGATCCGTCACATCGAACTCGATGACCTGCTCGGACGTGATGAGGTGCATCTGGATACCAGTGGATTGAGCCAGCAACTCACTGGCAAGATCGTCATGGTCACCGGGGCTGGCGGCTCGATCGGATCGGAGCTGTGCCGGCAGATCGCTCGTTTCTCGCCGCAGGCCATGGTGCTCTTCGAGCTCAACGAATTTGCGCTCTACCAGATCTCAGAGAACCTCGAGCGGCTGCACCCGGAGCTGCGCATCTGGCCTGTGGTCGGCGATATCAAGGAACACCGACGGCTGGTCGAAGTCTTCGAGCGGTTCAAGCCCTCGGTTGTCTTTCACGCCGCGGCCTACAAGCATGTGCCGATGCTCGAGGAGCTCAACAGCTGGGAGGCCGTGCGCAACAACACGATCGGAACCCGCCTGGTGGCCGAGACCTGCGCGGCTTACAAGGTCGAGAAGCTGGTCTTCGTCTCCACCGACAAGGCGGTCAACCCGACCAATGTCATGGGCGCGACCAAGCGACTCGCCGAACTCATCCTGCAGCGGATTCACCTTCGCACCGGCCTGCCGGTGGTCATGGTGCGCTTTGGCAATGTGCTGGGCTCAAGCGGCAGCGTCATCCCCAAGTTTCGGGAGCAGATCGCGCGTGGTGGGCCGATTACGGTCACCCACCCCGAGATCACCCGCTATTTCATGTCGATCACCGAAGCCGCACAGCTCGTGCTGCAGGCTGGCCAGATGGGCGAGGGCAACGAGATCTTCGTGCTGGAGATGGGCGAACCGATGCGTATTGCGGATCTCGCCCGCGACATGATCCGCTTGTCAGGCTTTACAGAGGACGACATCGGCATCCAGTACACCGGGCTGCGGCCTGGTGAAAAGCTCTTCGAAGAACTGCTGGCCAGCGATGAGACCACCCTGCCCACGCGCCACCCGAAACTGCGCATTTCGCGCACGACAGACCCGGTGTCCGGAGAGTGGGAGTCGGCGGTCAGCAATTGGCTTGAATCGCGCAAACCGGTCAGCGACTCCCAGGTTCGCGGCTGGTTACGGCGCTTCGTGCCGGAGTATGCCCCGCCTGCCGATCTGGAAGTCATCGACCCGAACGGCGCACGAATCGCACCGTCAGGGCAGGATGAACCGGTGAAGCTGGTGCTGGTAGCGGGCGGTGGCGAACCCGTGTCACCCAATCGTGGCAACATAGCGGCCCTCAAGCCCCGTCCCGAATCCGACGCGACCTAGCCGCGCATCGCATCAAGGACGTGGGCGCCGATTCAACGCTGCCTCGTCATGACCCTTGCCATCGGCGACCTGCAAGGTTGCAACGCGCGCCTGGGCGCGCTTCTCAAACGAGCTGATCCCTGGACCGACCGCAGGTTGTGGTTTGCGGGCGATCTGGTCAATCGCGGGCCGCATTCGCTCGAGTCGCTGCGTCGGGTGATGGGCTTTGGCAATCGCGCGATTGCCGTGCTCGGAAACCACGACCTGCACCTGCTGGCCACCGCGGTGAAGGTTCGCAAGTCGCATCGCAGCGATACGCTCGATTCGATCCTGACTGCGCCTGATCGGGTGGAGTTACTCGACTGGGTTCGTTCCCGGCCACTGGCCCATTTCGACAATGGGCATCTGATGGTGCACGCCGGTGTGTTCCCTGACTGGAATGTCGAGCAGACCTTGCTGCTGGCTGGTGAGGTGGAGAAGGTGCTGCGCGGGCCGCATTGGGTCGATTTTCTGAGCGTGATGTACGGCAACACGCCTGACCGGTGGGACGAGACGCTCAGTGGTGATGACCGCCTTCGGGCGATCGTCAATGCATTCACCCGGATGCGCTATCTCGATGCGAAAGGCCGGATGAATTTCTCCGAGAAAGAAAGCGCCGATCGCCCGCCTGCCGGACTCATTCCCTGGTTCGATGCGCCAGGACGACGCACGGCCCATGTCACCGTGATCTTCGGGCACTGGTCGACGCTGGGCCTGCTGATGCGGCCTAATCTGATCGGCCTGGACACCGGTTGCGTCTGGGGTGGCGCCTTGACTGCGGTGAGGCTTCAGGACCGGGAAGTCTTCCAGGTGCGCTGCCCGCGATCCAGAGATCCGGCCGCGCATTGATTTGAAGCCGGAATCGCGGAAATTGGGGTCTGACCCCAATTTCTACTAGGCGGCGCGGACAGTGCGAAGCGCTTCGGGCAGTTCGTCGTCCAGAGGAAGGCCGAGGCGATTGCTGATCGCGGTGCGCGCCTGGCGTGCGGCGTCCTGGCGAGTCATGCGCTGCGCGGGCTCAATTGCCGGCAGCACATGCACTTCGACGATCAGCCGCGAGTGCCCGGTGATCTGCCACAGCGAGTCCATGAAGGTAGTGTCGCCGACATACATCGCCGCGTGGCTGGGCACCCCATCGGGATCGAGATAGCGCAAGCCCACCGGCACCATCGGCGAGCCGGTGTTGAGCGCGGACTGCACCAGATTGCCGTGAAACGGCAACAGCCTGCGCCCGTCACTGGTCGTGCCCTCCGGAAACACGGCCGCGCGCATCCCGGCACTGAGCTTCTCGCCCATGGCCTGAATCACGCCATGTACCGCATGACGGCGCCCACGCTCGATGAACACCGTCCCTGCGCGCCCCACCAACGTTCCCGCCAGTGGCCAGGAGGCGATCTCGGCCTTGGCGGCAAAGGAGGCTGGCGCCAGGCTGTCGATCGCAAAGATGTCGAGCCAGGAAATGTGGTTGGACAGCAGCAGACGGCCCTGACCTGCGCCATGCTGCCCGCGCATCGCCGACAGCGACTGCGCGCCCGGCGCCGGCATCTCCCGAACCACCGCGCCGCAACTGCGCATCAGCATCCGCGACCAGGTGGCAATCAGCCATTCACGGCGTGCGTCGCTCACCAACGGGAAGACGCAAAAGACCGTGAAGAGACCGCCGAGCAGCAGGGCGATCAGTGCGGGGATTCGGTAGAGGCGGCGCATCAGGGGGGTTAGTTGGCGCCTTTAATTGGGGTCTGACCCCAATTTATTTCCATCGCGACGCGGCCACCCACGATCGTGGTGCTGACGCGGCCGAGCACCTCGCGGTGGGCGAAGGGCGTGTGATGGCCCTGGCTGCGCAAGGTGCTTGGCGAGACGACCCAGGGCGCCTGCGGATCGAAGATGCAGACATCCGCTGATGCGCCCACGGCGAGTGCCCCACCCTCGCAGCCCGCGATCCGCGCCGGTTCGGTGGTGACGCGCGCCAGCGCAGCAGCCAGCGGCACACCCGCGCGCCGCGCCCAGGCCAGCGTAAGTGGCAACAACAGCTCCAGACCGGTCACGCCGGGCTCTGCCTCGCCAAAGGGCAGCAGCTTGGCGTCATCGTCGACCGGAGTGTGATCCGAGCAGACCGCATCAATCGTGCCATCGGCCACCGCCGCAGCCAGCGCCTCGCGATCACGCTGCGTGCGAAACGGCGGCACCACCCGATAGGCCGAATCGAAATAGCCAATGTCCACATCGACCAGATGCAGGTGATGGACCGCCACATCAGCGGTCACAGGCAAGCCCTCGCGCCGCGCCGCGCGCACCAGTTCGACCCCGGCAGCCGACGACAGCCGGCACAGGTGCACCCGACAGCCATTGCTGCGGATCAGCTCGAACAGGGTGTGCAGGGCCACCGTCTCGGCAATGACCGGCACACCCGACAGACCCAGGCGCCCGGAGACCGGCCCGCTGTGCGCCACGCCGCCCCTAGCCAGATAGGCATCCTGCGGCTGCAGCCAGACGGTGAAGCCGAAGCTGCGGGCATATTGCATGGCCCGCGACAGCACCTGGGTATCAATCAGGGCTTCATTGGCCTGTGAAAAGCCCACGCAGCCGGCCTCAGCCAGCTCGGCCATTTCGGTCAGCACCTCGCCTTTCAGACCGATGGTGAGCGCACCCAGCGGATACAGATGCGCCTGATCCAGGCTGTGGGCACGGTGCTTGAGCATCTCGACCAGACCCGGCTCATCGAGCACCGGATCGGTGTCAGGCGGGCAGACGATGCCGGTCACGCCACCGGCAAGCGCCGCCTGCATCTCCGACTCCAGCGTGGCCTTGTATTCGAACCCGGGCTCACGCAGCCGCGCCGAGAGGTCGATCAGACCCGGGCAGACGATCTGCCGGCTCGCATCGATTCGCCGATCCGCATGAAACCCATCCGGCGCATCACCCACCGCCAGAATGCGGCCATCGGCCAGGTGCAGATCGGCAACCCGATCCAGGCCACTGGAGGCGTCAATCAGGTGCCCGCCTGCAATCGTGAGTTTCATCGTGTGCCCGCCAGAATGCTCATCACCGCCATTCGAATCGCAATGCCGAAAGTCACCTGCGACAGGATCACCGACTGCGCCCCATCAGCCACCGCAGAATCAATTTCGACACCGCGATTCATCGGCCCCGGATGCATCACGATCGCGTCTGGCCTGGCCAGCGCGAGCTTCTCCGGCGTGAGCCCGTAATGCTTGAAGAACTCCTGCGCCGAGGGCAGCAACGCACCGCGCATCCGCTCGTTTTGCAGCCTCAGCATGATGATCACATCGACATCCTTCAGGCCCGCCTTCATGTCGGTGAAGACGCGCACACCCATTTGCTCAAGACCCGGTGGCAGCAGGGTCAGAGGCCCGATGGCCCGGACTTCCGGCACGCCCAGCGTGGTGAGGGCATGGATGTCGCTGCGCGCCACGCGCGAATGAAGGATGTCGCCCACAACGGCCACGCGCAGCTGCGTGAAGTCCTTCTTGAAGTGCCGGATGGTGTACATGTCGAGCAGCCCCTGCGTGGGGTGCGCATGGCGACCATCACCGGCATTGATCACATGCAGGCCCGGGCCGACATGCTGCGCGATCATGTAGGGCGCACCGCTTTGCGCGTGACGCACCACGAACATGTCGGCATTCATCGCCGCGAGGTTGTCGATGGTGTCGAGCAGCGACTCGCCCTTGGAGGTCGAAGACGAGCGCACATCCAGATTGACCACATCGGCAGACAGACGCGTGGCCGCGATCTCGAAGGTGGTTCGGGTGCGGGTGCTGTTCTCGAAAAACAGATTGAAGACCGATTTACCGCGCAACAGCGGCACTTTCTTGACCGCCCGATCACTGACCTCCAAGAACGACGAAGCGGTGTCCAGAATGTGAGTGATCAGGTCTCTCGGCAGGCCTTCGATGGAGAGGAGATGGCGCAGTTCGCCATGCTCGTTGAGTTGCGGATGTCGCATTCAGCGAGCCTCCAGCGTCAGCACGAAGCGACCATCTGCTTCGCGTTTGAGTCGCAAAGATTGACCAGGCGTCAACTCGGTGCGCAAGCCCGCCAGTGCAGCATGCACCGGCAACTGCCGCCCGCCCCGATCGACCAGCACGGCCAGCTCGACCGAACGCGGCCGGCCATAGTCGAAGAGTTCATTGATCGCGGCGCGCACCGTGCGCCCGGTGAAGAGCACATCGTCGACCAGCACGATGTGGGCGTCTTCAACCGCGAAATCGATCGAGGTCTTGCCGGCCTCACCGCGGGTGCGCAAACCACGCTCGGAATAATCGTCGCGGTGAAAGGCGCTCGACAAAAAGCCGAGCGGGGCTTGCGGGCACAGGTCCCGGTGCAGGCGCTCAGCAACCCAGGCTCCGCCGGTATGGATCCCGACGATGGCCACGCTGCCAGGCTCAGCACCGGCCAGCCGTGCGGCCACGATGGCTTTGAGATCGGCATAGACCGCCTCGGCATCGGGTGCGGCAAGCACCGGGCTGTGAGCAGATGGGGACGAGTGGGGCATGGTCATGCTGTCAGCCTGCAAAAAGCCTGCAAAAAAGTTCGCCGTTCTTGTACCGGTTCAGCCCGCGAGGGCCACCGCCGGGCCCGCAGCGTCACAAGTGGTCAGGACCCGGCACCCAGGCCGCCGAGGTACTGCTCCAGGATGACTGCAGCAGCCACCGCATCGTCTTCCTGAGGCCTGCGGCTTCGGGGCATCGATCGAGCACGGTCCTCGATCATAGCCTGCGCCTCGCGGCTGGAAAAACGCTCATCGACCGTCTCGACCGGCAGGCTGAAGCGTCCGCGCAATTGGTTGGTGAAGCGCTGAGCGCGCCGGGTGGTGTCGCTCTCGGAGCCATCTTCGTTCAGGGGCCGGCCGACCACCAGCCTTTGCGGTTGCCAGGTCCGGATGAGGGATTCGATATGAGCGAAGCGCTGCGCCTCGGGCGTGCTGTCGAAGACCTCGAGGGCGCGGGCTGTTCGGGTCAGTGTGTTGCCCAGCGCCACACCGATGCGGCGCACGCCGAAATCGAAGGCCAGCAGGGTCTCATCAGGCATGTCCGGCCGACGACGACAGGAAGGCTGGATCGATTCCCAGAAGGCCGAAGGCACGGTTGAGCTTGTGCTCGATGGGCGTCTCGAAGATGACCTTCGGATCCGCCTCGACGGTGAGCCAGGCGTTGCGGGCAATCTCGTCTTCCAGTTGCCCCGGCCCCCAACCCGAATAGCCCAGGGTGACCAGCAGGCGCTCCGGTCCGGTGCCCTGGGCCACCGCCTCGAGCACATCCTTGGAAGAGGTCAGGCCCAGTGAATCGTTGATCGACACCGTGGAGCTCCAGGTGCCGAGTGGCTCGTGCAGCACGAAACCCCGGTCGGTCTGCACCGGACCGCCGAACAACACCGGTGCAGCGCCCACCAGTGCAATCTCGAGCTTGAGGTCGATGCGCTCGAAAAGCGACTTCAGATCGAGCTCCATCGGGCGATTGATCACCAGACCTAACGCCCCCTTGGGGCTGTGCTCGGCCACGAACACCACCGCACCACCAAAGCTGGAGTCGGCCATGCCCGGCATTGCAAGCAGGAAATGGTTGGTGAGGTTGGTCGCTTCGGATGCGCTCATCGGTCGATTGTAAGGGCCACCCTCAGGCGGCACAATCGCGCTGCGCTCACGCCATCACCCGCCTAGCAGGCACGACCCCCTTGAAGACACCCCCTTTCGATATCGGCCTGGTCTGGTTCAGACGCGACCTGCGCCTTGCGGATCACGCAGCCCTGCAGGCGGCTTTGAGCACCTGCCAGCGGGTGTATTGCGTGTTCATCTTCGACCGCGACATCCTCGATGCCCTGCCCGATCGAAGCGACCGTCGGGTCGAATTCATTCAGGCCAGTCTGGTCGAAATCGATGCGCGGCTTCGCGAAGTGGGCAGCGGGCTGATCGTGGCCCACGATCGGGGCGCGCCGGCCATCGCCGCACTCGCCGCCCGTCTTGAAGCGCAGGCAGTCTTTGCAGCACGCGACTATGAACCCCAGGCCGTCACACGCGATGCCCTCGCACGAGAGCTCCTGAGCTCGGTCGGGCGTGAACTCAGGCTGGTGAAA
>CAIXXI010000226.1 GCA_903923345.1 uncultured Burkholderiales bacterium
ATTCTTTTATGACTGGACTTAGTCCTATGATGATCACAAGCAGAGTCTGACCCCCACTCCTGACCCGCGGCTGACACGCACACTTCAGACAGATCGGTCGCGATGCCGGGCCAGCACCTGAAGCACCTCGTTCGGGTCGGCCGGTTTGGTGAGATGCAGATCAAAACCCGCCTCGGCTGCGCGGGCCCGGTCACGCTCGCGGCCATATCCGCTGAGTGCTATCAGCAGCAAAGGCCCGATCCGAGACAAGGCCGGTGTCTCACGCAATCGGCGCGCCACTTCGTAGCCATTGAGCAGCGGCAGGCCGAGGTCGAGTATCACTGCGTGGGGTTGATGGCTCTCGGCCCGCGCCAGCGCCTCTTCGCCGTCGAACGCGCATTCAACCTCATAGCCCTCGAGCTGCAGCAGCATCGCCATGCTGCGTGCAGAGTCGACGTTGTCATCAACCACCAGAACACGACAGCGCGGCGGCTGCTCGGAAGGATCAAGCGCCAGGATGCGAGGACTCTCGCTGTCCGGGGCTTCGGTCGAGGTCTGCCCCGACATGGCTGCAAGGGCTGCAGTCGCATCGTCAGACCTCTTCGGCGCGGTTCGATTCATCGGGGTGGTTCGTCACGCCGCAAGGCAGACGTGCTCAAGGGCATGTTCCCATCCAGGGGCAGGCGAATCTGCAGTGTTGATCCGCCCTGGGCCGTCTCGGCGCGATCAAGCCGGCCGCCATGCGCCTGCACGACCAGCCGCGCGTGCAGCAGCTCGAGCGTGAGGTTGCCACCTTCGGCATCGAGCAGGTACCAGACGCCGGAAGCATTCTGTCCGCCCTCTTCGATACTCAGACACAGGCAGAGCTCATCACCGCAGCGCGTCAGGTCCACCTGCAACTCGGCCCCCTCAGCGGCATGCTTCAACGCGGGCTGGGCAAGCTGCACGATGGCTGTTCCGAGGGCGGCCTTGTCGCTGGACAGCGTGGCACTCAGATCGAGATCCACCGCATGGCGCCACCGCAGGGCTCGATTGACACGCTGGCCTGCGGCACGCAGCGCGGCCTCCCATTCGGCCGCCAGCGAGTCAAGCGGATTCAGCGTGATGCGAAGCGTCGACGGCGAACCGGCGAGCTGCAACACTCGCGACAACAGCCCGATCTGCTCGATCTGCTGATCAACCGCCCGTCGCGCACCCTCCAGTGCCCGCTGCGTCATGTCGGGGCTGAGGTCTGATCGGGCCGCCAGCAGATGAAGCCAGCCCGACATCGCATTCAGTGGATTGTTCAATTCATGGCGCACGAGCGATGCAAACGCATCCGCGTCCATGTCCAGCACAGGCCAGACCGGCGCTGCTGACCCATCGACGTTCCGGGCAGGGGATTGAGTGTTCTTCATCACCGTCGATTGGAGCACAGCCCGCCACACCCCACGTCGATCGGCCTGGAATGCGCCATGGCCCGCCAGCACAGCCCAGGCCGGCTGCACGCCGAAGGATCGCCCGATCACCGCGACACCGGATGTTCGGACCGATGGCGCTCGACCCGATCCGGACACGGCATCGGTTCGCGGCCGGGATGCCCGCCGCCCGGTACCGGGCGGGGGCGCTTGCGCAGCTTGGGCCTCACCGGCGCCAACTCAGCGCACCGTGCCACTTCGAAACAGATTCACGATCGCCAGCAGGATCACGGCGCCACCCAGCGACACGGCAAGCGCGCCCAGGCTGAACTGGCTCTGATTGATCGTCTCGATTCCCACCAGAGGCGACAGCAGCCAACCGCCAATCATCGCGCCCACCACCCCGACGACGACATTGAGCAGGAGACCCTGCTTCTGATCGGTTTTCATCAACAGGCTGGCAACCCAACCGAGAATGCCACCCACGAACAGCCACAGGATCAGGTTCATCGTTCGCTCCGAAGATTGAAATGCCTGATCAATGACAGGCATCGAACATGCCCGTCCGGTGGAACTCGACTCAGGCGCTGCCGGACAGCCGCACCGCGGTGCCCGATTGCTCACTGACCAGCCGCGACAAGGCGGCAAAGAGTTCTTCACCGCTTCTGGAGTCAATCCAGTGTGCATCACGCAGCCGGTAGTGAAAGCCGCCGGATCGAGCAGCCACCCAGATTTCCTGCGCCGCAGAATGGCTGTTGATGACAATCTGCGCATCGTCCTCAAAGGTGAGCGTCAGCACATTGCCCTGGCGCTCGAGATCGATGTCGACCCCGGCCGAGTCGACGATGCGTTCCAGGCCCGATTCGATCGCGTCCAGGGTCTGTTGTGCTGCCTGCTGGAAGGCTTGTTCGCTCATGCTATGCTGCCTCGATGAATCGCGAACACCGTCGCGCACGCTGCGCAATCGTGCGCAGCGCAGGCATTCTAGCGGTTGGCCTGGTGATTGCAGCCTGCGGTCAGTCCGGCCCGCTCTATCTGCCCAAGCCGCCGGCCGAGCCGCCACAGCGCACGATCAACAAGCCAGCCGGCGAACCCCAGCCTGTGCGTGGCAACTGAGCCAGCCCTTCACGGCGCGCTGCGCCACATTCCACATCACTGAGGTTTGAGGTTGTTGATGTCCCCTTTTTCATTGGTCGGCGGCGTGCTGCATGCCGAAGGGGTTCCCCTGACCCGTATCGCGCAGACCTTCGGCACACCGACCTGGGTCTACTCACGCGCAGCCATCGAGCAGGCCTGGGATGAATTCGCCGCCGCATCGGCCGGCCGTCGCGCCCTGGTCTGCTATGCCATCAAGGCCAACAGCAATCTGGCGATCCTCGAGCTGCTGGCGCGTCGCGGCTGCGGCTTCGATATCGTCTCCGGTGGCGAACTCGCGCGCGTGCTGGCCGCAGGCGCCGATGCGAAGACGGTGGTCTTCTCGGGCGTCGGCAAGACTGCCGCCGAGATGCGCGATGCCCTGCAAGCCGGTGTGCGCTGCTTCAACGTCGAGTCGGAAAGCGAACTGGATCATCTCAACGCAGTGGCCGGGTCACTGCAGTTGAAGGCGCCGATCTCCTTGCGGGTCAATCCCGACGTCGATGCCGGAACCCATCCCTACATCTCGACCGGGCTGCGCGAAAACAAGTTCGGCATTGCCCACGAGCGCGCCCTGGCGGCCTATCAGCACGCCGCCTCGCTGCCCAATCTTCGCATCGAGGGCATCGACTGCCACATCGGCTCGCAGATCACCGAGCTCGAGCCCTTCCTGGCCGCACTGGAGCGCGTGCTCGAGCTGGTCGATCGGCTTGCAGCGCACGGCATCGACCTGCATCACCTCGATCTGGGGGGTGGGCTGGGCATCTCATACCAGGGCGAGTCGCCGCCGGCCCGTGGCGAATTGCTCGGCGCATTGTTTACCAGGGTCCAGGGTTGGGCGAGTGCACGCGGCCGCGAGATGCCCGAGTTGATGTTCGAGTTTGGCCGTTCGATGGTGGGCAATGCCGGCCTGCTGCTGAGCCGGGTTGAAGTGCTCAAGGAAAATGGCGATCGCCACTTTGCAGTGGTCGATGCCGCAATGAATGACCTCATGCGCCCGGCGATGTACGAAGCCTGGCATGACATCGTCCCGGTCGTTGCCAGGCCATCAGCGCCTCGAACCTACGACGTCGTCGGGCCGGTCTGTGAGTCGGGTGACTGGCTGGGCCGCTCACGCGAACTGGCCCTTGCCGAGGGCGATCTGCTCGCCATCCTGTCGGCCGGAGCCTATGGCATGTCGATGAGCTCGAACTACAACAGCCGCCCGCGGGGGGCTGAAGTGATGGTGGATGGCGATCACATGCACCTGATCCGCGAGCGCGAACGCGTCCAGGACCTCTTCGCTGGCGAGCACACCTTGCCGGCCGAATGACCGTGCGCAGTCGGCGCTTCAGCGAAGCGCCGTGCCGCCACCCCGGGTCGGACCGGGCCGGCTGATCCGATCGTAGACACGCCAGCCCAGCATCAGCATCACCGCAGCGGCATACCAGGCCACTTCCGAATAGTCGTTCTTGCCGGCCTTGTGCCAGGCGTAGTGCAGGATCGCGGCAATCGCTACGACATATACCAGTCGATGCAAGCGACCCCAGCGCCGCCCCAGCCGACGAATCATTGAATCAGTGGACGTGACCGCCAGTGGAATCATCAACACGAAGGCCGTGAATCCCATGGTGATGAAGGGGCGCTTGAGCACATCTTTCAGGATCGCAGCAAGGTCGAAGTACTGGTCAAACCACAGGTAGGTGGTCAGGTGCAGCGCGCCGTAGAAGAACGCGAACAGACCCAGCATCCGCCGCAGTCGGATCAGCTGATTCCATCCGGTGAATCGGCGCAGCGGTGTGATCGCCAGCGTCAGGCAGAGCATCACCAAGGTCCAGGTGCCGGTCGAGCGGGTAACGAACTCGACCGGATTGGCCCCCAGTCCTCCCAGCACATCAAAGAAACCGGCCGCCAGCAATCGCGCCAGTGGCAGCAAGGCCAGCACGAACACCGTTCGCTTGATGGCGGAGAAGGTCACCTCAGAACTGGCGGCGAAGGTCCATGCCGGTGTAGAGCCCAGCCACCTGGTCTGCATAACCATTGAGCATCAGGGTCGCACGCTTGCGGCCCAGAAAGCCGTCTTCGCCGATACGCCGTTCGGTGGCCTGCGACCAGCGCGGATGGTCGACCTCGGGATTCACATTGGAATAAAAGCCGTATTCCTGGGGCGCCGAGCGGTTCCAGCTGGTGAGGGGCTGCTTCTCGACGAAACGGATCTTGACCAGCGACTTGCTGCTCTTGAAGCCGTACTTCCAGGGCACCACCAGGCGCAGCGGCGCGCCATTCTGGTTGGGCAGCAATTCGCCATACAGGCCAAAGCTCAACAGCGTCAGAGGATGATTGGCCTCGTCCATGCGCAGCCCTTCCACATACGGCCAGGCCAGCACGCTCGAGCGCAGGCCAGGCATCTGGGCCGAATCGTTGAGGGTGACGAATTCGACGAATTTGGCTTGCCCTGTGGGTTCGACCTTGCGAATCAGGGCAGACAGGGAATACCCGATCCAGGGAATCACCATCGACCAGCCTTCGACGCAGCGCATCCGGTACACCCGCTCCTCCATCGGGGCGAGCTTGAGCAGGTCCTCGATGCCCAGGGTCATCGGCTTGCCCACCGCGCCTTCGATGCTCACCGTCCACGGCCGCGTCTTGAGCGCCCCGGCGGTTCGCACCGGATCCCCCTTGTCGAGCCCGAATTCATAGAAGTTGTTGTACGAGGTCACGTCCTTGTAGGGCGTCTGCTTTTCCATGGTGTTGAATGCGCTGGCCTGTGCGGGCAGCTTGCGCTCAGGCTTGCCGCTTTGCGCTGCAACCCCACCGGCTGCAGGCAAAGCCACCCCGGCCGCAGCGGCCTGAACAAGGCGGCGGCGCTGCTGCCAGACCCGGCGCGGCGTGATGTCGGATGGCAGTGGCGCAAAAGCCTCGGGTGTGCGGATCAGCATGGCAGCCTCCTCGGGCGCGATGGAATGCATGCATTGTCCCTCTTGAACCGGCCGGCTCAATCAGAACCCCCTCAAATGAAACGGGCGCCGATGGGCGCCCGCTGCTGAAAGGGATGCCCGGGCCTTCAGGCCCGGAGCGTTTCAGCGCAGTCCGGCGATGTAATCGGCGATCGCCTTGATCTCGCCATCGGAGAGCCGGGCCGAAATCGTCATCATTTGCGCGCTGTTCTTGCGTTGACCCGCACGGAACTGAGTCAGCTGCGACTCGGTGTACTCGGCCCACTGACCCCCGAGGCGGGGGTACTGGGCCGGAATACCGGCACCGGCAGGGCCATGGCAACCTGCGCAGGACGGCACGCCCTTTTCAGGGATGCCGGCGCGATAAATGCGCTGGCCGAGTTCGACCAGATCCTTGTTGCGAGCCGAGGCGGGCTTGAGCGGCTGGCTTGCAAACCAGGCCGCCACATTGCGGCGGTCTGCGTCAGAAAGCGTGGCCGCAAAACCGGCCATGATCGCGTTGTTGCGCTCTGGCTCCTTCGCGCCCGGTGCGAGCACGAAATTGTTGAGCTGCTTGTAGAGGTAGTCGGCATGCTGGCCGGAGAGCTTGGGATTGGCCGGACTGGTGGAGTTGCCATCCGCGCCATGGCAGGCCGCACAGGCGGCCGCGGCGGTCTGCTGACCCTTGTTCAGGTCGGGCTTGGCGGGTGCCGGTTGAGCCGCAACAGTGCCGCACAACAATGCAGCGCCAATAAAAGCGCCTGCACGCCTGGAAAGAATCGCCAAATTCAACGCCTGGATCATCGAACGCACCTGAAGATTTCCGGAATCACGCAAACCCAAGATTGTACAATAGGCCCGTTTCATGTCTCTATTGACCTCAGCCCGGTTCTTCACCACGGTCGCCGCCCTGAACCAGTTGCCACGAGACGGCCTGGTCGAGGTGGCGTTCGTCGGTCGCTCCAATGCGGGCAAATCCTCCTGCA
>CAIXXI010000227.1 GCA_903923345.1 uncultured Burkholderiales bacterium
CAAAGGGCGTCACAGCGGGTTTTCGGCATCGCTCACTCAGGTGGAGGAAGTGCAATGAAGTCCATCTGGTTGCTATGCCTTGCCTTGATTGTTTCACCAACCTGGGCGCAGACCGGGCCTGTGTCCAACCCAAGCGTCCAGGATTTCGTCAATGCGCTGAAGCCTGCATCGACTACCCGAGGCCTCGGAAGAAATCTAACAGTCGAGCCGGCACGGGTCGAGCGTGCACCTCGAATCGATATCACCGTCGGCTTTGACTTCGACTCATATCGGATTCAGGCAGACAGCAAACCGACCCTGCAGAACCTGGCGACCGCCATGAAGTCGGATGACCTGTCGAGTCTTCGCTTTCGAATCGAAGGTCACACAGATGCGAAAGGCAATGCTCGATACAACGACACGCTTTCTGCACGCCGCGCCCGCTCGGTCCTGGAATTCCTCACCGATCAGGGCGTGCCTGGCGATCGCGTGTCGTCGATCGGCAAGGGTGCAAGCGAGCCACTCGTTGCTGAAGATGTGTACTCGGCCAAAAATCGCCGCGTACGGGTGAGTGTGGTTGATTGAAACGGTTTAACGAATCTGGGAAGCAAGATGAAGCGATTCAGCTGGGCAGGATGGTGTCTTGGACTCCTGTTGATGTGTGTCTGCGCGGGCGTGCACGCACAGTCTTCAGCAGGGTCGAATGACTGCACCTTTGGTGAGAACAGCCTGAAAATCGGCTTTGCCGATGGCAGGTCCGGATGCCTCAAGGAGTTTCTGAACACGATTTATTCCGAGAGGAGTCGTGCGTCGACCCTGGATGCCGCCAGTCGCAACCTGTTGCCCAATACGATCATGGCATGGGTGGCGAACAGCCAGTCGTGCCCGATGGCGGTCTGGAGCCACACCAACAACGCCGCTGACCGATCGGCTCAGGAACAGGAAGTCCTTGGAAAGTGTCAGTCCCAACTCGATGAGCGGGTCCAGAAGATCGGCCGCACGCCGGGTGCAGCCTGTCGCTGCGAGATCGTGCTCAGAGACGGGGTCTCACCTTTGAGTTCAGTCGACTATGACCGACGCCTGAGCGACCTCATCACCCAGTCACGCTCGGGCTTGCGGCCGATTCTGGCAAACAAACCGAATGCGCCGCTGGCAGCCGCTTCGCAGCCTGTGAGCACCCAACAAGCCCCCTCCAGGCCGGCTGCACAAACCCAGCCACCGGTTGCTGCCGTACCCGCCGCTGCCGTCCCGGCTGCCGTTGCCGTTGCCGCCCCGCCTGCCGTTGCTGCTACCGCCCCGCCTGCTACTGCCTTCGCCACGGGTCAAGTTCAGAAGCCCCCATCGCAGGTGGCGCAGCCCGTCAAGCCGGTTGCAACACCGGCGCCAATCATGGCGAACCGCAAAGCGCTGGTGATCGGCAATGACAGCTACAGCCATGTTCCAAAACTGCTCAATGCACGAGCCGATGCCATCGCAATCGGTCAGGCCCTGAGTGAGCTCGGCTACAAGGTCACCACCCGACAGGACCTGTCCGAGAAGGAGATGAAGTCTGCGATTCGGCAGTTCCGCAATGAAGTCGAAGGCGGCGATGAGGTGATGATTTTTTTCGCTGGCCACGGCGTGCAGTTGGGGGCGGCGAATTACCTGCTCCCCACCGACATCAAGGGTGAAAGCGAGGACCAGGTTCGCGATGAAGCGATCGAGTTGCAGCGGGTGCTCGATGGCCTGAGCGAGAAGCGGGTCAAGCTGTCGCTCGTGATGATCGATGCGTGCCGAGACAACCCCTTCCCGAAGGCAGGCCGGGCCATCGGCGGCAGAGGCCTGGCACCGACCACCGCAGCGACCGGTCAGATGGTGGTCTTCTCAGCGGGCGCTGGGCAACAGGCGCTCGACAAGCTCGGGCCTGCAGACAAGCACCCCAACGGACTCTTCACACGCACCCTGCTGACCGAGATTCGCACACCCGGGATGCGGGTCGACAACGTCATCCGCGAGGTGCGCAAGAAGGTCGTAGAAGCGGCGCGCTCGGTTGGCCACGAGCAGGTCCCGGCCATCTATGACCAGGTCGTGGGTGACTTCTACTTCAAACGCTGAAGGCATTGCCGCGGCCCGTTCAGTCAGGCGAAACGAACCCGGCTGACGCATCCTGATGGGTCAGCCCGAAACAGACGGGATGGCGCCCTCTGCCTCACTCAGTGAATACGTCGTCGCGCTTCTTTCGGACCGCAGGCAGCACCGCCACCACCATGAACACGGCTGACAGACCCAGCAAGGTGGCACTGAGGGGGCGCTCAATGAACACACTGGGATCGCCCTGTGAATAGCGCATGGCGCGACGCAGGTTTTCTTCCATGAGAGGCCCGAGAATAAAGCCGAGCAACAGCGGTGTGGGCTCAAATCCAAACTTCAGCAGCATGTATCCCATGAGCCCGAAGCCGGCTGCCATGAAAACCTCAAAGCTCGAATTGTTCAGCGTATACACGCCAATACAGCAGAACAGCATGATGGCCGGAAACATCAGCCTGTAGGGGACGCGCAGCAGCGAGACCCACATGCCGATCAGCGGCAGGTTGATGATCACAAGCATCAGGTTGCCAACCCACATGCTGGCCACCATGCCCCAGAACAGATCGGGACGTTTGGTCATGACCTCCGGACCCGGCTCGATGCCCTGGATGATCATGGCACCAACCATCAGCGCCATCACCGCATTTGAGGGAATGCCCAGGGTCAGCATCGGAATGAAGGACGTCTGCGCTGCGGCATTGTTGGCTGACTCAGGCCCCGCAACCCCCTCGATGGCACCCTGACCGAATCGCGAAGGATCACGGGCGATCTTTTTTTCCAATGTATACGCGGCGAACGAGGCCAGGACTGCGCCGCCACCGGGCAGCAGGCCTAACACTGAGCCTAAGCCGGTGCCACGCAACACCGATGGCACCGAATCCCGCAGGACACTCATCTTGGGCAGCAGACCGCTGACTTTGGAGTTCAGCACTGAACGATCGGTCTCAGCGCCATCAAGGTTGCGAAGAATTTCAGCAATTCCGAACAGTCCCATCGCCAGACCGACAAAACTCACACCATCGGACAGCTCGCCAATCCCAAACGTATAGCGCATGGCGCCAGTGTCGACATCGGTGCCAACGAGACCCAGCAACAAACCGAAGAAAATCATGGCGAAGGACTTGAGCACGGAGCCGCTTGCCATCACGACTGCGGCAACCAATCCAAGCACCATCAGCGAAAAATACTCTGCAGGCCCGAACTTCTGAGCCAGTCCCGCAAGCGGTGGTCCGGCTGCAGCGATCAGCAGCGTTCCAACGCAACCCGCGAAAAATGAGCCCAGCGCTGCGACAGCCAGTGCATCACCAGCCCTGCCCTGCTTGGCCATCTGATGCCCGTCCAGGGTGGTGACGATGGACGATGCTTCTCCCGGGAGGTTGACCAGGATGGCCGTCGTGGAGCCACCGTACTGGCTGCCGTAATAGATCCCCGCAAGCATGATGAGCGCACTCAAGGGCTCGAGCTTGAAGGTGATCGGCAACAGCATGGCAATGGTGGTGACCGGACCAATTCCAGGCAAGACGCCAATCAGGGTGCCCAGAAGGGTGCCGATCAGGCAATACAGCAGGTTTTGCCAGGACAGCGCAACACCGAATCCCAGGGCGAGGTTGGCCAGCAGCTCTGTCATGGCAGCACCTTGAGCGGCAATTGCAGCGCAAGCGGGAACAACACGCAGGCAAATCCGGCGAGGCAGGCTGCCAGCAACACGACTTCCCGCAACCGCGGCGACGGTGCCGCCAGCGCAGACAGACTAACGGCCAGTGCCGAGGCGATCAGCAGACCGGCTCGCTCGACAGTCAATCCAAAGACGACCATGGCACCGAGGACCAGCACCATCGACCGAAACCGCCATGCCTCGAGACGGTCACCCCGGGTCAGCAAACCCGTGACGAGCAGCGCTGCACCGAACGCACCCGTGGCCCAGGCCAGCAACATGGGCACATAGCCGGGCCCCATTCGATAGGCAGTCCCCACCTTCAAACCCTGACCAAACCACCACGCCAATACTGCACAGACCAGCAAAAACAGACCCGAGGCCACCTCGGTGGGACCGCGAAAGATTTTCCCGCCAGTGGATGAAGACCCTCGCTCAGCCGCTTCCCGGGCCTGGGGTTCATGTGGCCGACTCACCGTGTGCTCCTCCTGGAATGGATCCGTTTAATGAGCCTTCAGCGCGCGTGTCGCTTCGACTTCGGCATAGGATCTCGTGTCGCAGTCATTATCACGGCATGCGATACCGGACGGTTCAGATCGCCGGTCAATTCGAAACACGGAGACCCCACTGATGAGCTTCGATCCCGATCGCCGCAAGGCACTCACACTGGCTGGCGGCGCTGCACTGGCAGCAGCCATGCCGGGCACGGCTGCTGCGCAGTCACTTCCCACTGGCACCATTCGAATGTTGGTTGGCTATCCCGCAGGCGGTGGCACCGATGTCATGGCGCGCATCATGGCCGAAAAGCTCAAGGAGCGGATCGGCGCCAATGTCATCGTTGAAAACCGTGCAGGCGCCAGCGGAACGCTGGCGGTCGAAGCTCTGAAAAATGCGCCAGCCGACGGCTCGGTGATCATGTACG
>CAIXXI010000228.1 GCA_903923345.1 uncultured Burkholderiales bacterium
ACGCGTTGCTTCGAGTCGACCGTCATCAGGACGGCCCTGAGGCACACCCGTGGCCGTCGCATCGATGCGGCCCTACGCCTGGGGATTGGTCGCAACACCATCACCCGGAAAATCCAGGATCTGAAACTCGAAAGCGACGACTGAGCCTGCGATTGCCCCACGGTGCAATCCCGTTCACGGGATTTGCATCAAGGCTGACATCCGCTTGTGGTTCAATCCGGCCTCCAATCAAAGGAGGGTGACGGTATGTCTGGCGGAGAGTTTCATGTGCACGGCCCACACGACCACGAGATCGAGCATGCTGCCGCTCACGGTGCCAATGACCGGATTTCGGGGCGTATTGCAACGACCACCGCAATCCTGGCAACGGTCGGCGCGCTGTTCGCATATCAGGGCGGCCTGACTCAGGCCAACGCGATGATCTACAAGAACAACGCCGCAATCAAGAAGACCGAGGCGTCGAATCAGTGGAACTACTACCAGGCCAAGAGCAGCAAGCAGAATCTGGCGGATATCGGTGCTGACACCGCTGACGCTGATCGACGCGAGTACTACCGCACCCAGTCGAAACGCTACGACGGCGAGAAGGCCCAGATCAAGTCAGAGGCGGAAAAGCTGGAGAAGGAGTCACTCGAGTGGGATCACAAGAGTGAAGAACAGATGCATCAGCATCACCGCTGGGCGCAGGCAACCACGGTGCTGCAGATTTCAATCGCGCTGTCGGCCATCGCCTTGCTCACCCGTCGCAACTGGCTCATGAAGGGCATCTACGTGGTTGCCGCAGCGGGCTTCGGTCTGGGCGCAATGGCGGCGGCCCACCTCTGACCCACCGGTTCGGTCAAAGCGCGCCGGGATCGAGTTCCAGGATCACTGGGGCGTGATCCGAGGGCTTTTCGAGCTTGCGAGGTGCGCGGTCGATCACACACGATTGCGCACCCGGTCGCAGTGCCTGGCTCACCAGCAGGTGATCGATGCGCAGCCCCTTGTTGAGCCTGAAGCCGAGTTGTCGGTAGTCCCACCAGGTAAAAGACTTGGGCGCCTGTTCGAAGAGTCGCCAGGCATCATGAAAGCCCAACGCAAGCAGGGCACGGAAGTGGTCGCGTTCAGCTTGTGAGCACAGGACTTGACCCGCCCAGGCCTGCGGGTCGTGGACGTCCTGGTCATCGGGTGCGATGTTGTAGTCACCGGCCACCACCAGGCGCGGCGAGACCGCGAGCGTCGACCCCAGCCAGGCCGTGAGCGCCTCCAGCCAGCGCAGCTTGTAATCGTATTTGTCGCTGCCAACGGCCTGACCGTTCGGCACATAGGCGCAGACCACGCGCATCCCGCCGAGGCTGGCGCTGATCAGCCGTTTTTGTTCATCCGGAAAAAGCGGGTTGCCAAGCACTACATCCTGCGGCTCCCAGCCGGTGTCAGCGCGCCACAGAATGGCGACGCCGTTGTAGGTCGGTTGACCGCTGAAAATCGATCGATAGCCGGCTGCAGCCAATTCCTGGGCTGGGAAGCGATCGTCGGTCAGCTTGGTCTCCTGCAGGCACAGCAGGTCGATCGGGTTAGCCGCGAGCCAGTCGAGCACCTGGGGCAGGCGCACCTTCAGGGAGTTCACATTCCAGGTTGCGATCTTCATCAGCGTGAGCTTACCTTCAAGTGCCCGAGGAAGTGTCCAGGACAAAAATTGGACAAATCG
>CAIXXI010000229.1 GCA_903923345.1 uncultured Burkholderiales bacterium
CCCTTTGGGGAACGGATCGGGCTTGATCAGTTCCGGCGACTCCGACACCACCTTGAACGTGGCGTCCGGCAGGCCCATGGCGATGCGCGACTTGCTCCACAGGTGGTGGTTCTTGTCGAGCTTCACGTAGCCCTCGGGCGCGGTCTTGAGTTCGATGCCGGTCTCGGAAGCAGCCACCACCTTGTCCACATCGAAGCTGCCAGCCTTCTCGACCGCAGCCTTCCACAGCCAGGGGCCCAGGTAGCCGGCCTGGGTCACATCGCCGATCACCGCACTGGCGCCATACTTGGCCTTGAAGGCGGCCACGAACTTCTTGTTGTTCTCGTTGTCCAGCGACTGGAAGTACTTCATCGACGAGTAGAAGCCCGCGAAGTTCTCGCCGCCCACGCCGGTCATTTCGTCCTCGGTCACGGCCAGGGTCACCAGCAGTTGCTTGTCGCCGGTGATGCCTGCGGCCTTCAAGGCCTTGTAGAAGGCCACGTTCGAGCCCCCCACCACGGCGGCAAAGATGCAGTCCGGCTTTTGCACCTTGATCTTGTTCATCAGCGAGCCGAAGTTGGTGCTGCCCAGCGGGTAGTACTCTTCGCCCACGACCTTGCCCTTCTGGAAGTTCTCGATGTGCTTGCGCGCGATCTTCATCGAGGTGCGCGGCCAGATGTAGTCGGAGCCGATCAGGAAGAAGCTCTTGGCTTTCTTCTCCTTCTGCGCCCAGTCCAGGCCATACAGAATCTGCTGGGTGGCTTCCTGGCCGGTGTAGAACACGTTCTTGGATTGCTCCAGGCCTTCATAGAAAGTCGGGTAGTAGAGCAAGCCGTTTTCTTTTTCAAACACCGGCAGCACGGCTTTGCGCGAGGCTGAGGTCCAGCACCCGAAGACAGCGGCGCAGCGGTCGTTGATCAGCAGCTTCTTGGATTTCTCGGCGAAGGTCGGCCAGTCGGAGGCACCGTCTTCCTTGATGACCTTGATCTTGCGGCCCAGGATGCCGCCCATTGCATTGATCTCGTCGATCGCGAGCTGCTCGGCCTGAATCGAGCCGGTCTCGGAGATGGCCATGGTGCCGGTCGAGGAGTGCAGCTGCCCGACGGTCACTTCGGTATCGGTGATGGCCAGCTTGGTCGTGTTGACGGCCGAAGTCGGCAGCGCCTGGCCCAGGGCCAGGCCAGGAACGCCCGAGCCGACGGCGGCCAGCGCGGACAGGGATTGCAGGGTACGGCGGCGGTTCAGGAAATCGGGGCGATCAGTGCTCATGGGGCAATCCTGTTCAGAGGAGTTGAAAAGGGTTCTTCGCGGAGCCTGTCTGCGACTCCGTTGGAAGCACTGTGCCGAGCAGTCGATGCAGCCGAAATACGTCGAATGACGTAGCGCGACGGTGGTGCTATCTGCGCACACATGCGGTGCCTGAAATCCTGATTGCGCACGAATCTGTGCGATGCCGGGGCAAGGGTCAGGCTGCAGCAACTGATTAGGCCCCCTGAGCACATGGCACGGCGATTGCGACATGATCAGGCCGCCTTACGCAGGACCGTGATCTCTCGTGACCCAAAGCATCAGCCGACCCCGCCCCGTGCACCGGATCGTGAAGGTGCGGCGCGACTACAACCGATGGGTCGCCGACGAAACGCTCGAGGACTACGCGCTTCGGTTTGCGCCACGCGGATTTCGAAAGTGGAGTGCGTTTCGGGTCGCCAACACCGCGTATGGCGCGGTGTCGTTTCTGGCGCTCGAAGCCATCGGTGCGGCGATCACGCTGAACTACGGCTTCGTCAATGCCGCCTGGGCCATCGCTGCCGTCAGCATCGTCATCTTCGTGACCGGCCTGCCTATCGCCTATCAGGCGGCCCGCAATGGCCTGGACATGGACCTGCTGGCTCGGGGCGCCGGTTTCGGTTATCTGGGCTCGACCCTGACCTCGCTGATCTACGCCAGCTTCACCTTCATCTTTTTCGCCATCGAAGCCGCGATCATGGCCCAGGGGCTGGAGCTGTGGTTCGGTCTACCTCGCATGGCCGGCTACTTTGTCAGCGCCTTGATTGTCATTCCGCTGGTGACCCATGGCGTCACCCTGATCTCCCGCCTGCAGGTGTGGACCCAGCCGATCTGGCTGATCCTGCTGCTGATCCCATTCGTTGCGGTGGCAGTGAAGCAGCCGAATGCGCTGGTCGAGTTCACTTCACTCAATGGGCTGAGCACCCATGGCGACCACTTCTCCTGGGTGGCCTTCGGTGCCGCAGCGGCGGTTGCGGCATCGCTGATCGCGCAGATCGCCGAACAGGTGGACTTCCTGCGCTTCATGCCCGAAGCAACCCGACAGAACCGGGTGCGCTGGTGGGCCTCGGTGATCATTGCCGGGCCGGGCTGGATCGTGCTGGGCGCAGCAAAAATGCTGGGCGGCGCGCTGCTGGCATACCTGGCGCTGCAACAGGAAATCACGCCGGCCCAGGCCCTCGAACCCACGCAGATGTACCTGGCCGGCTTCGCCTATGCGGTGGGCAGCGGCAGCCTGTCCGTGGCCCTCACCGGATTGTTCGTGATCGTCTCGCAGGTGAAGATCAATGTGACCAACGCCTATGCCGGATCGTTGGCCTGGTCGAATTTCTTTGCTCGCCTGACCCACAGCCATCCGGGTCGGGTGGTGTGGCTGGGCTTCAATGTGGCCATCGCCCTGCTGTTGATGGTGATGGGCGTGTTCGAAGCGCTGGAGCGGGTGCTGGCCTTCTATTCGCATCTGGCCGTGGCCTGGGTCGGGGCCATCTTTGGTGATCTGGTGCTGTCCAAGCCGCTTGGGCTGTCGCCGCGCAACATCGAGTTTCGCCGCGCCTATCTGTACGACATCAATCCCGCTGGCTTCGGCGCGATGGCCGCCGGTTCGGTACTGTCGGTCTGCGCCTATTCCGGCCTCTTCGGTGAGTCGGTCGCGGCCGCATCAACCGCCATCGCCTTGATGGTGTCGATCATCCTGGCCCCGGTGATCGCGGCGGGCACGCGCGGCCAGTGGTTCATCGCCCGCGAGCCGGTTGACTTCGGCGCACGTCATCGCAGCCTGCGCTGCTCGGTGTGCCGCAACCGTTATGAATCCGAGGACATGGCGCTGTGCCCTGCTTATGGCGGGGCGATCTGCTCGCTGTGCTGCACGCTCGATGCGCGCTGCGGGGATCGCTGCAAACCCGATTTTGCCGCTCAGTCGCTCTCTGGCGGGCTGCTGACCCGGCTGCTGCCGCGCGGCACCCAACCGGGCCAGGTTGAGCGAGTCGGACGTTTCGCGTCCGTGCTGACCATCACCGTTGCGGTCTTCGGTGCCATGCTCTGGCTGCTGTACACGCAGGCCTCGCTTGGACTGGCCGCCGGCGGATCGCTCACCGGCATGCAGCTCGACGCCCTGTTCGTAAAACTCGCAGCCAGCGTCATTCTGGTGGCGTCGGTGGCCAGCTGGTGGTTGGTGCTGGCCAATGAGAGCCGCGAGGTGGCGCAACAGGAGTCGGAGCGGCAAAACCAGTTGCTGCAGCGGGAGGTGGATGCGCGGCGCCAATCGGACGCTGAACTGGCGGCTGCAAAGGAACTGGCGGAAAGCGCGAATCTCGCCAAAAGCCGCTTTCTGACCGGCATGAGCCATGAGATGCGCTCGCCGCTGAACACGATCCTGGGCTATTCACAGCTGATGATGCGCGACCGGGGGCTGAACATCGACCAGCGTGCGTCGGTCGACACCATCCTGCGAAGTGGCGAGCACCTCACCGGATTGGTCGATGGACTGCTCGAGTTGTCGCGCATCGAACGCGGCAAGCTGGTGCTCGAGTCCCGTCCGATTGCGCTGGGCGAATTCCTGCGCCAGGTGGTGCGCATGTTTCAGCCGCTCACCGAAGCGAAAGGGGTGGGCTTCGAATATCGCATCGAGGGCGAATTGCCCGACTGGGTCAATGGCGATGCCAAGCGCCTGCGCCAGGTCCTCATCAATCTGCTGAGCAATGCGGTGAAATTCACCGATACCGGATCGGTCACGCTCAAGGTGCGGCATCAGCGCGAGATCGCCGACATCGAGGTGATCGACACCGGGGTGGGCATCGCACAGGGCGACCTGCAGCGCATCTTCAACCCCTTCGAGCGCCTGCGCCCGGGCGGCGTGGAAGGCACCGGACTGGGGCTGACGATTTCGCAACTGCTGGTCGAATTGCTGGGCGGGGAGATTCGAGTCAGGAGTACGCCGGGATTGGGCAGCTGTTTTCAGGTGCGCCTCTATCTGCCAGCCGTTTCGGAGCCGGCGAGCCACCGACAGGCACCGGCGGATGCGATCGTGGGCTACGAAGGGCCGCGACGCCGGCTCCTGATCGTCGACGATGAACAGGCCCATCGCGGCGTGTTGCGCTTGCTGCTGGCGCCTCTGGGCTTTGAGGTCAACGAGGTGGGCCTGGGAGCGGATGCGCTGCAGGCGGTCGCACGCACCCGCCCGGACCTGATCCTGCTCGATGTGAATCTGCCCGATCAGACCGGATGGTCCGTGAGCAAGGCGATCCGGCAGACCACGGGATCACGCATCGCGATTCTGATGGTGTCCGGCACCATCGATTCGGGCAATGCCGAGCGCGTGCGCGAGCATGATTGCGACGGCTTCATCGCCAAGCCCTTCATGCAAGCCGAGCTGCTCGAGGCGGTGGGCCGCAGCCTGGGCCTGCACTGGACGACTCAGGCGCAGACCGGCCCCGTTCCCGTTACCGATGAGCAGGCCGATGCACTGGCGCCGCCGGCCGAAATGCTGCGTGAGTTGCTGGCCCTGTCGGCCGGCGGCTATCCCAATGCGCTCAGTGCGCGGCTTGCCGAAATGGCTCAGGAGTCGGCGGCCACTGCTGCCTGGGTGGCTCAACTTGCGCCGCTGCTGGAGTCGAACCCGGCAGCACTCAATGCGGTGCTGGTCGAGGCCTTGCGGGAGGGTGCGCGTGGCTGACCCGATCCAGGCCGGCCTGCTGGAAGTCCTGGTCGTGGACGATCAGGCTGACATCCGGCGACTGCTTGAGCGCGAACTCACCGAGGCCGGCTTGCTGGTGCGCTGCGCAGACAGCGGCGAGGCTGCGCTCGCAGCGATCCGCGAGCGTCGCCCCGATGCGGTGCTGCTCGACGTCATCATGGGCGGCATGGACGGCTTCGAAACCTGTCGACAGATTCGCGAATTCGACGAGGGCCTGCCGGTGATCTTCACCACCGGCCTGGACGAAACCGGGCACATCGTGCGCGGCTTTGAAGTCGGCGCGACCGACTATGTGGCCAAGCCGGTCTCGGCACCCGAGGTGGTCGCCCGCCTGATGGCGCATACCCGGATCTCCAGGCTGGTTCGAGCCACCCGCGAAGCCGTGGAAGTGCTGGGCGTGCCGCTGATGGCCATGGCGGCGGATCGACTGCTCTGGCTCAACACGGCGGCTGCGACACTGCTGTCCAGTTGCCTGCCCGGTGAGTTACTGAGGGAAGATGCGCCAGTGCCCGAGGCATTGCGGGTCGCGCTTGCTGCGCAGGCAGATGCCCGGACACGTCAGATTCAGGTCGGTGAACAGCGGCTGCAGGTCACGGTGATGAGCGAGCCGGGCGCGGCGGTTTCGGTGGTGTCGTTCACGTTGGAATCAGCTGAGCCTTCGAGTGCTGCTTCAGCAGCCTGGACGGCGCCTCACCTGACCTCGCGCGAAACCGAGGTGCTGCTGTGGGTGGCGCGGGGCAAGACCAATCGGGACATCGCCGAGATCCTGGGCATGAGTCCGCGGACGGTCAACAAACACCTCGAACATGTCTTCGAGAAACTCGGCGTGGAAACCCGCACAGCGGCGGCTGCCGCCGCACAGCGATTGCGGCTGGCCTGATCCGCTCAAACCCTCAAGGCTGCTGCGCCGCCGGCCGCACGCCGCGCAGGCGGCGCACCAGGCGCCCGAGCAGGGTCTCGGCATCGTCGACATAGGTGAACACCGCCGGCACGACCAGCAGTGACAGCAGGGTGGAGGTGATCAGACCCCCGATCACCGCAATCGCCATCGGTGCCCGAAAACTCGGGTCAGCGCCCCAGCCTGCGGCAATCGGCACCATGCCTGCGCCCATCGCCAGCGTGGTCATCACGATCGGACGCGCACGCTTGTGGCAGGCGTCGACCAGCGCATCAAAGCGATTCATGCCATTGCGCCGCGCCACGATCGCGTATTCGACCAGCAGGATGGAGTTCTTGGTAACGATGCCCATCAGCATCAGCAGTCCGATGAGCGAGGGCATCGAAAAACTCTTGCCGGTCAGCAGCAGCAGCACGAAGGCGCCGCCAATCGACAGCGGCAGTGCGGCCAGAATCGTGACCGGCTGCATGAAGTCATGAAAGAGCAGCACCAGGACCATGTAAATGCACAGCACACCGATGCCCATGGCCAATCCGAAACTGGTGAACAGGGCCTGCATCTCCTGGGCATCGCCGAGCTCGGCCACCTTCACACCCGGAGGCAGGCCCTTGACGCTGGGCAGCGCCATCGCTTCCGAGTTGACCACGCCCAGCTCGCGTCCGGCCAGCTCCACTTCCAGGGTGACATTGCGGCTGCGATTGAGCCGGTTGATTTCGGCCGGGCCGCTGTCGATGTCGATGTCGGCCACGTTCGACAACTGCACCGGGCCATTTCGACCCGGCACCGAGAGCCGCTCGATGGCCGCCAGGTCTGCGCGCACCGCATCGGGCAACTTCACCCGAATCGGCACCTGGCGCTCGCTGAAATTGAGCTTGGGCAGGCTGATGTCGTAGTCGCCCGCAGTGGCCACCCGGACGGTCTCTGCGATGCTCTGTGCGGTCACGCCCAGGTCGGCCGCGCGCGCAAAGTCGGGGCGCACGATGATCTCGGGGCGCACCAGGCTCGCACTGGACGTGACGTTGCCGATGCCCTGCAGGGTGCGCAGGTCGCGCTCCACCGCACGGGCTGCGACGGTCAGTGCCGCCGGGTCTTCGCTGCGCAGCACCAGCTGCATCTTGACCCCGACATCCTGCGAGCCCACGGTCAGTCGCACGCCCGGCACGCCGGACAAGCGCTCGCGAATCTCGCCTTCGACCGCCTGCTGGGTGCGATTTCGATCGGTGCGATCGGTGAGCATCACGGTGAGCACCGCTTTTCTCGCCTCGGGCGCAGAGCCGATTGCAAACGCATCGCCTGATGCGCCACCGCCAATCGAACTGAAGACATGCTTCACATCGGGGGCGGCTTCTAGCAATGCGCGCACCGACTCGGCCGCCGCAAAGGTCTGGCCCAGCGTGCTGCCGGGAGGCAGTTCGATGTTGACCTGGGTCTGCGAGCGATCAGCCGGCGGCACGAAGCCCTTGGGCAGCAGCGGCACCAGGGAAATCGATCCGGCAAAAAACAGCACCGACAGCAGCGCGGTGATCAGGCGGTGGCGCAGGCACCAGCGCACCATCGACAGGTAGGTGCGCATCACCCAGCCATCAGGCGCCTCGACCGCATGGGCCTTCTTCGCCTTCATGATGTAGGCGGCCATCATCGGCGTGAGCAGGCGAGCCACCACCAGCGAGGCGATGATCGCCAGCACCGCGGTCCAGCCGAACTGCTTGAAGAACTTGCCCGGAATACCCGACATGAAGGCCGTCGGCAAAAAGACCGACACCAGGGCGAAGGTGGTCGCCACCACCGCGAGGCCAATTTCATCGGCCGCCTCAAGGGCCGCCTGCATCGCGGTCTTGCCCATCTTCAGGTGACGCTCGATGTTTTCGATCTCGACGATCGCATCGTCCACCAGAATGCCGACCACCAGCGCCAGCGACAGCAGGGTGACGGTGTTCAGGGTGAAGCCGAAGAGGTACATGCCCAGAAAGGCTGGGATCACCGACAGCGGCAGGGCAGCAGCGCTGACCAGCGTGGCGCGCCAGTCGCGCAGGAACGCCCAGACCACGATCACCGCCAGCAGCGCGCCTTCATAGAGCAGGTGCATCGACCCATTGAAATTCTCGTCGACCGGACGGGTGTTGTCGATGGCTTCGACGATCGAAATATTCGGGTTGCTTGCGGCAAGCTCTGCGACCACCTCGCGGGCACCCCGTGCAATGTCGAGCTCACTGGCTCCGCGGGTGCGCATGATCTCGACCGCAACCGCGGGCTTGCCATCGTGCAGGGCCATCGCCCGCCGCTCGGCGAAGGTGTCTCGCACGCGGGCGACCTGGCCCAGGCGCAGGCGTCGGCCATCGGGCAGGGGCAGTTCGAGCTGCTCCAGGTCTGCGGCACTGGCAACGGTTGCGATCGTGCGCACCGCCTGCTCCGCGCCACCCACATCGCCGCGCCCGCCCGGTGCCTCCTGCTGCACCAGCTTCAGGCGACGCGAGACATCGGCCGCCGAAACGTTCAGGGCGGCCATCCGGGCTGCATCAAGTTCGACGATGACTTCGCGGCTGACGCCGCCCAGGCGCTTGACCAGCCCGACACCCCGCACATTGAGCAAGCGCTTGGACAGGGTGTTGTCGACGAACCAGGACACCGCTTCCTCATCGAGCGTGGCGCTCGAGATCGCATAGGTGATCACCGGTCGGCCGGCGGTGCTGGCCTTGGTCACCGCCGGATCGCGCAGATCGGCCGGCAGGTCGGCCCGGATGCGGCTGACCGCATCGCGCACTTCATTGACCGCGTCGGAGCTGTTCTTCTCCAGCACGAACTCGACGTTGGTGGCCACCGCGCCGTCGAGGATCTTGGTGTAGATGTTCTTGACGCCCTGCAGGGACGCCACCGAATTCTCGATTTTGCGAGCCACCTCGGTTTCGAGCTGCGCGGGTGCGGCGCCCGGCAGGCTGGCATCGATGGTGACCAGGGGCAATTCGATGTCCGGAAAATCCTGGATCGGCATCATCTTGAAGCCGAGCAGACCGGCCAGGGTCAGGAGGATGAACAGCAGGACAGCCGGGATCGGGTTGCGTATCGAGAACGCAGAAAAATTCATTTCGCACTGCCCTTGGACTGCGCCGCGGGAGCCGCCGCGCCGTCAGTCGCGACCTGAACCAGATCGCCATCATTCAGAAAACCGGCGCCCGCTCCGACCAGGACGGCGTTGTCCTTCACGCCCTCCAGCAATTCGATCCGCTCGCCCACGCGCCGGCCGGTGCGAACCTTCTGCTGCGCAACGCGATCGCCATTAAGCAGGAACACATAGGAAAACCCGTCGCGCACCACCACCGACTGCTGGGGCACGGTGAGCGCAGAGCCTGAGCCGAGCTGGAATTCGCCGCGAGCAAACATGCCCGGACGCGCCGCGCCGCCGTTTGGCAGATCGACATAGACCAGCGCATTGCGGGTCTGTGCATCGACCACCGGGCCGATCATCCGA
>CAIXXI010000230.1 GCA_903923345.1 uncultured Burkholderiales bacterium
CCCATCGCGCCCCGCGATGGCAGCGACCGTGTGCTGACCAACTGGGCGATTGTTCAGAAAGTCGGCGAGCCCGCTGACCCTTTGCCGCTGCGCCAGGATTGGTCGGTCATTGCGCCGCGAGCTGAGTTGTTGCCACTGCTTGAGCAGTTTCAGCTGCCCGAGGTGGATGTGAAGGGCCTGGTTTCATCGACTCAGGAGCTTTGGCAGTACCCGATGTGTGATCGTGACCCGCTGACTAGATGGTCTGAGGGGCGCGTGACCTTGATTGGCGATGCGGCCCATCCGATGTATCCGGTGGGCAGCAATGGTGCCTCCCAGGCGATCCTCGATGCCCGTGCCCTGGCCGACGCGTTCGGCGCTGAATCGGATCCGGTCGTGGCCCTCGCTGAATATGAGTCCCGACGCATCTCAGCCACTGCATCGATCGTTCTCGGGAATCGCCAGGGCGGGCCGGAAGCAGTCATTGATGCAGTCGAGTCCCTGGCTCCTGACGGTTTCGCGGACATCGATGCGGTGCTGCCTTTCCAGGATCGCCAGCAGATCGTGCAGGGTGTTCGCAAAGTCGGCTAGGCTGCAGGCCAGATCCTTTCCTTAGCATTCGGAGTATTTCATGGAGTTCGAAGCCCTGGTTCGTTCGCGTCGCAGTGTGCGCGGCTACACAGCTGACCCGGTGCCACGCCAGGTGATCGAGGAGATCATTCATCTGGCCAAGGCTGCGCCGTCATCGATGAACAGTCAGCCCTGGCATGTCCATGTCCTGACCGGGGCGCCTCTGGAAGAGGTCAGGCGTCGCAACACCGAAGAGATGCTGGCCGGGGCAGCGCCCAAGCGCGACATCCTCACCCATGGGCCGTATGAGGGTGTGCATCGACACCGGCAGGTCGAGATTGCAAAGCGACTGTTCGAAGCCATGGGCATTGCCCGTGACGACAAAGTGCTGCGCCAGGACTGGGTCATGCGCGGGTTTCGGCAGTTCGATGCGCCGGTCTCGATGGTGCTGACCTACGACCGGGTGCTCGATCCGGGCGCAACCTGCCATTTCGATCTGGGTGCATTGAGCTATGGCATCTGCCTGGCCGCCTGGGATCGCGGGCTGGGCACCGTCGTCAATGGTCAGGGCATCATGCGCTCGGACATCGTCAGGGAAGTGGCTCGGATCCCGGACGATGAAGTCATCATGACCTGCATCGCCATGGGTTATCCGAACGATGCATTCGCAGCCAATGCAGTGCGCTCCGAACGCGAATCCAATGAGGACTTCGTGCGCTACGTCGGATTCGAGGATTGAAATCGGGTTCCGGTCGGAACCCGTTCATTCAAAGGCGCAGGTCATTTCTGGTTGTGAGCCCGAGTCCTGACCGCTTCGCGGCGGGATTCGATCTCTTCGGGGCTGATCGCGCCATTGTTCGCATCGGCGCGGGCCCGCTCGATGGCCATGCCGTCGGAGAACGTCGTGGCATAGCCTTCGTCGATCACTTTCTTGTAGGCGATCAACATGTGAGGCAGGACCGACAGCATGTCGCAGGCCAGTGCGCGCGCCTGAATCATCAGCTGTGAAGGTGGCACGACCCGCTGGCTCGACGCGGCCGCGGCGGCGATTCTGGCGGAAGTGGGAGCGGCCGAGCGGGCGGCGGACGCGAAACGG
>CAIXXI010000231.1 GCA_903923345.1 uncultured Burkholderiales bacterium
ACCTCTTCGGCGAGCAGACCGTCCTGTGCGGCGGCACTGTCGAGCTGATCAAGGCTGGCTTCGAGACCCTGGTCGAAGCCGGCTATGCGCCGGAAATGGCCTACTTCGAGTGCCTGCACGAGCTCAAGCTGATCGTCGACCTGATCTACGAAGGCGGCATCGCCAACATGAACTACTCGATCTCGAACAATGCCGAATTCGGTGAGTACGAGACAGGCCCGAAGATCGTCACCGCTGAAACCAAAGCGGCGATGAAGGCAGTGCTGACCGAGATCCAGACGGGCGACTACGCCAAGCGCTTCATTCTGGAGAACCGGGCCGGTGCGCCGACCCTGCTGTCGCGTCGCCGCCTGACGGCTGAGCACCCGATCGAGCAGGTTGGCGAGAAGCTGCGTGCAATGATGCCGTGGATCAAGGCCAACAAGCTCGTGGACCGTTCGCGCAACTGAGGCCTGGCTGCCCCAGGCAGGTGTCGGCTTTTGAGCCGTACCGCCCGGGGCGGCTTTCTTTGCAGTTCCGCACGACGGAGTGAGCATGAACGGCAAGCCGAGACTGACTCGACGCAAGTCGCTTAAGGTCGTTCATCGTTCGCGGTCGATCGACCCGATTGATGCGCAGGACCCGCCCGCATTGCCGCGGCCTCGGCCCAGGGGGGTTTACCTCCTGCCCAATGCCTTCACGACGGGCAATCTGTTCGCCGGATTTTTCGCGATTGTTCAGGCCATGAACGGTCGCTTCGAAGTGGCGGCCGTCGCAATTTTCATCGCCATGGCTCTTGACGGTCTCGACGGTCGTGTGGCCCGCATGACCAACACCCAGAGTGCCTTCGGCGAGCAATACGATTCCATGTCCGACATGGTCTCGTTTGGTGCAGCGCCTGCACTGGTCGTCTACGAGTGGTCGTTGCGCGGCATGGGCAAGCTGGGTTGGCTCGCTGCCTTCATCTATGTGGCCGGCGCGGCGGTGCGACTGGCGCGTTTTAATACCAATATCGGGATTGTCGACAAGCGCTTCTTTCAGGGCTTGCCGAGTCCGGCGGCCGCAGCGCTGGTGACCGGGCTGGTCTGGCTGGCAACCGATCTGCGGGAATCCAGATGGATCGACTCCACCGCCACCGACCTGCGTTGGCTGGCATGGGCAGTCACGGTCTACGCTGGTGTCACCATGGTCTCGAATGCGCCCTTCTACAGTTTCAAGAACATCAACCTCAAGCGCAGCGTGCCGTACATGGTTGTGCCCTTGATCGTTCTGGCCTTCGTGCTGATCTCCTCCGATCCGCCTTCGGTGCTGTTTTTCCTCTTCATGATCTACGCGCTGTCAGGCTACGTGCTCTGGGCCTGGCGTCGTCTGCGCCCTACACAAGGCGGCAGTGCACCGCCGCCAGGATCCCCGAATTGACCCTGCTTCGAGCGACGCGCTAAACTCGACGGCTTTGTTTGCGTCAAATTCGCATGACTGCCAACCTGACGACTGAATCATCAACCGCTCTGCCTGTCTCGCGTCGACGGCCACTTGTGCTGGGTAACTGGAAGATGCATGGGCAGATTGCGTTTGCGCAAGCGCTGATCGCGTCGCTATGCGAACACTGGGGTGAGCAATCTGCCGCGCCATCGGGCGTCCAGGTTGGCGTCTGCCCTCCCTTTCCGTATCTCGGATTGGTTGCGGCTCACTTGAAGGGCACCGCCTTGAGCTGGGGTGCGCAAAATCTCTGCGCATTCGAGCAAGGTGCCTATACCGGTGAGGTGTCGGCGGCCATGCTGACGGATCTGGGCTGTTCGTGGGTGCTGATCGGTCATTCCGAGCGCAGGGCTTTGTTTGGTGAAACCGATCAGGATGTGGCGCATAAGACACTGCGCGCCTTGTCGGTTGGATTGGTTCCTGTGGTCTGTGTGGGGGAGACCCTGGCCGAACGCGAAGCTGGGCAGGCTGAGCAGGTGCTGGCGCGGCAACTCGATGCAGTCAGTGAGGTGCTTGCCAATGCCACCGGCGAATTCGTGGTGGCCTATGAGCCGGTGTGGGCGATCGGCACGGGCGTGACTGCGTCGCCTGCGCAAGCTCAGGAAGCCCATCGGTTTTTGCGTCAGCGCCTTGCGGCAAACGGTGTGAGCGCAGCTGCGCAGACCCGCATTCTGTATGGCGGATCGGTCAAGCCTGGGAATGCGGCCGAACTGTTTTCACAGGCCGATGTCGATGGTGGCCTGATTGGCGGTGCATCGCTGGTGGCTGAGGATTTTCTTGCAATCAGCCGTGCTGCTGCGGCTGTCGTCTGAGGGCTCGCCAGTGGCCACTGACCCGGAGTGCTCGGAAGCGTCTGGTTCAGTGCGTGTGTGAGTGATGATTGGTGGCTTGGCGTTCGCTTGTTGACGCGGCCTTGAACGGTTTCAGGAGAAGTTCGGATGTCGATTCTGTCCACGATTGCAGTGGTGATTCAAGTGCTCAGTGCCATCGGCGTGATCATTCTGGTGCTGTTGCAGCAGGGTAAGGGTGCCGATATGGGCGCTGCCTTCGGCTCCGGTTCGTCGGGTAGCCTGTTTGGTGCGACCGGGTCGGCCAACTTTCTGAGTCGCATGACCGGAGCGCTGGCGACCGTGTTTTTTGTGTCCACGCTTGCGCTCGCATTTTTTGCCAACAGTCGAACCCAGACTCGGGCACCGACCAGTGTCATGGATGCCGTGAAGACGCCCGCGCCGGCCACCCCCGATGCGCCAGCTGCGGCCTCGATTCCAGGTGCGCCGGCTGCAGGCGGTGGCGTGCCAGCTTCAGCGACTCCCACCGCTCCAGGCAATGACGCATTGCAAAAAAATGAAGGGGCGAACGCAATTCCGAAGTAAAGACGCGGTAGAATCCGCGCGCTGCGCCGACGTGGTGAAATTGGTAGACACGCTATCTTGAGGGGGTAGTGGCGAAAGCTGTGCGAGTTCGAGTCTCGCCGTCGGCACCAGAACGATCCGTCTCATATCGGTTCGTCAGCAACTAAAACTACATTAAACGCGCAGCACGACTCAGGGAAGCCAGAAGTGAACCTAGAGCAATACCTGCCCGTCCTCCTCTTCATGCTGGTGGGCACGGTCATCGGTCTTGCGCCGATGGCGATCGGCAAGATCCTCGGTCCGTCCCGCCCGGACCCCGAAAAGACATCCCCCTATGAGTGCGGCTTCGAGGCCTTCGAAGACGCCCGGATGAAGTTCGACGTTCGGTACTACCTCGTCGCCATCCTCTTCATATTGTTTGATCTCGAAATCGCCTTTTTGTTTCCCTGGGCGGTTTCCCTGGACTCGATTGGCTTTTTCGGTTTTGTTTCGATGATGATTTTCCTGGCCATCCTGGTGGTCGGATTCATCTACGAATGGATGAAGGGCGCTCTCGACTGGGAGTGATAAAAGCCGGACGAATCCGTCCGGATGTGGTTGAAGCGGTCCAATCGCCCTGATCCGTGGGCGGTGGGGGCCTTGTCGATGGCAAGGATGGGCAGGCTATGAGCGTCGAAGGCGTTCTGAACGATGGGTTCGTTACCACGAACCTGGACAAGCTGATCAACTGGACCCGAACCGGCTCGATGTGGCCGATGACCTTCGGCCTGGCCTGCTGTGCAGTCGAGATGATGCATGCCGGTGCCGCTCGTTACGACCTTGACCGCTTCGGCATCATGTTTCGACCCAGCCCGCGGCAGTCGGATGTGATGATCGTCGCAGGCACCTTGTGCAACAAGATGGCACCTGCGCTGCGCAAGGTCTACGACCAGATGGCGGAGCCGCGCTGGGTCATTTCGATGGGCTCCTGCGCCAACGGTGGTGGCTACTACCACTACTCCTACTCGGTGGTTCGTGGCTGTGACCGCATCGTTCCAGTCGACATCTATGTGCCGGGTTGTCCGCCCACAGCGGAGGCGCTGCTCTACGGCATCTTGCAGCTCCAGAACAAGATTCGCCGCACCAACACGATCGCGCGCTGAGGCTCAGGATGTCTGCCCTTGAAGCACTGAAGTCAACCCTGCTCGAATGCCTGGGCGAAGCTCAGGTGTCCGTGTCTGAGCGGCTGGGCGAATTGACGCTTGTTGTGCCTGCGCAGCGTTACTTCGAGACCGCGATCATTCTGCGCGACGAGCCGCGCCTGGCCTTCGACACACTCATCGATTTATGTGGCATGGATTACCGCGATTTCGCCGATGGCGGTCATGAAGGCCCCCGATTCGCCGCCGTGCTGCACCTGCTGTCGGTCGTGAACAACCACCGCGTTCGCATTCGCTGCTTCTGTCCTGATGATGATCTGCCGGTGCTGCCCACGGTCACCGATGTTTGGCCAGCTGCGGGTTGGTTCGAGCGTGAGGCTTTCGATCTGTTTGGCATCGTCTTCGAGGGGCATGCCGACCTGCGCCGCATCCTGACCGACTACGGTTTTGTCGGCCATCCGTTTCGCAAGGACTTTCCGGTGTCTGGCCATGTCGAGATGCGCTACGACCCCGAATTGAAGCGGGTGGTCTATCAGCCTGTGACCATCGAACCGCGCGAGATCGTGCCGCGGGTCATTCGCGAGGAGGGCTACGGCGTGGGCCGCTAAGGCGCACCTCGGGAACTCACCATGGCAGACATCAAGAACTACACCCTGAACTTTGGTCCCCAGCATCCGGCGGCTCACGGCGTGCTGCGCCTGGTGCTGGAGCTCGATGGCGAGGTGGTGCAGCGCGCCGACCCGCACATCGGCCTGCTCCATCGTGCGACTGAAAAGCTGGCCGAGACCCGCACCTTCCTGCAGAACCTGCCTTACATGGATCGGCTCGATTACGTCTCGATGATGAGCAACGAGCACGCCTATGTGATGGCGATCGAGAAGCTTGCGGGCATCCCTGTGCCGATTCGCGCTCAGTACATCCGAGTGATGTTCGACGAGATCACCCGCATCCTGAATCACCTGATGTGGATCGGGGCGCATGCGCTTGACGTCGGCGCCATGACCGTCTTTCTGTATGCGTTCAGAGAGCGCGAAGACCTGATGGACTGCTATGAGGCGGTCTCGGGTGCGCGCATGCATGCTGCCTACTACCGCCCGGGCGGTGTCTATCGCGACCTGCCAGATCGCATGCCGCAGCATGCAGCCAGCACGGTGCGCAGCGATGCCGCGGTTCGTGAACTCAATCTCAACCGTCAGGGCTCGCTGCTCGATTTCATCGAAGCCTTCACCGAGCGCTTCCCGGGTTACGTCGACGATTACGAGACCCTGCTCACCGACAACCGGATCTGGAAGCAGCGCCTGGTCGGCATTGGTGTCGTCTCACCTGACCGCGCCAAGGCACTCGGATTTACCGGGCCCATGCTGCGCGGCTCGGGGGTTGAATGGGATTTGCGTCGCAAGCAGCCCTATGAAGTCTATGACCGACTTGATTTCGATATTCCGGTGGGCACCAACGGCGACAGTTATGACCGCTATCTGGTCCGGGTCGAGGAGATGCGCCAGAGCAATCGGATCATCCGGCAGTGCATCCAGTGGCTGCGCAACAACCCCGGGCCGGTGATCGTCGACGATCACAAGGTCGCGCCACCGTCGCGCGTGAACATGAAGTCGAACATGGAAGAGTTGATCCACCACTTCAAGCTCTTCACCGAAGGCATGCATGTGCCAGAAGGCGAGGCCTATTGCGCGGTTGAACATCCCAAGGGCGAGTTCGGCATCTACCTCGTCTCAGATGGCGCCAACAAGCCGTATCGGCTCAAGATTCGAGCCCCGGGATTCCCTCACCTGCAGGCCCTCGACGAGATGGCTCGCGGACACATGATCGCCGATGTGGTCACCCTGATCGGCTCGCAGGACATCGTCTTCGGGGAGATCGATCGATGAGCGCCGTGCCGAATCCGAGTGCTGGCCAGGCGCTGCTGTCCGAGCAGGCCTATCAGCGGATCGACCGCGAGGTCGCCAAATTTCCGCCCGAGCAGAAGCAGTCTGCTGTCATGGCGGCACTGGCGATCGCCCAGGACGAAATCGGCTGGGTGTCTCAGGCTGTGGTGGATGATGTCGCCAGCCGACTGTCGATGCCGCCGATCGCAGTCTGGGAGGTGGCCACCTTCTACAACATGTACTCAACCCGGCAGCCGGGCCGCTTCAAGCTGGGGATCTGCACCTGTTTGCCCTGCGCATTGCGTGACGGCGAAAAGGCAGCGTCCTACCTGAAGACCGAACTGGGCATCGGCTTTGGTGAGACCACGCCAGATGGTCGCTTCACTCTGGTCGAAACCGAGTGCCTGGGCGCCTGCGGCGACTCGCCGGTCATGCTGGTCAATAACAAACGCATGTGCAGTTTCATGAGCGCCGAGAAGATCGACGCGCTGCTCGATGAACTCAAGAAAGCCTGAGGCTGCGGAGCACGATCATGGGAGCAACTGATTTTCGGGAAGCCTTGTCAGCGGTTCGTGCGCAGGAGACCTGCTTTCACGGGCGACACATCACGCCGCAAATCTATGCCGGCCTGAATTCATCAGATGGCTGGCGTCTGAGTGACTACGAAGCGCGTGACGGCTACAAGGCCCTGCGCAAAATTCTCACCGAAGGGCTCACCCCCGAGGAGGTGATTGCCGAAGTCAAAGCCTCCGGACTGCGCGGGCGCGGTGGTGCAGGTTTCCCCACCGGCCTGAAGTGGAGCTTTATGCCCCGCCAGTTTCCGGGGCAGAAGTACCTGGTCTGCAATTCTGATGAAGGCGAGCCGGGCACATTCAAGGATCGCGACATCCTGCGCTACAACCCTCATATCGTGATCGAGGGCATGGCGATTGCCGCCTACGCCATGGGTATTTCCGTGGGCTACAACTACATCCACGGCGAGATCTGGCAGGCCTACGAGCGCTTTGAACAGGCGCTTGAAGAGGCTCGGGCAGCGGGCTATCTGGGCGACGCCATCATGGGTTCGTCGTTCAACTTCCAGCTCCATGGCTTTCATGGCTACGGTGCCTACATCTGCGGCGAGGAGACAGCACTGCTGGAGTCGCTGGAAGGCAAGAAAGGTCAACCCCGCTTCAAGCCGCCGTTTCCTGCGAGTTTCGGCCTGTACGGCAAACCCACGACCATCAACAACACCGAGACCTTCGCTGCCGTTCCCTGGATCATTCGCAATGGGGCGCAGCCTTATCTCGAAATGGGCCGACCCAACAACGGTGGCACGAAGATCTTTTCGATCTCCGGTGATGTCGAGCGTCCAGGCAACTATGAAATCCCGCTGGGCACGCCGTTTGCAAAATTGCTCGAGCTGGCCGGTGGGATGCGTGGCGGGCGAAAACTCAAGATGGTGATTCCCGGTGGCTCGTCGATGCCGGTGCTGCCCGCCGAGATCATGATGGCCACCGACATGGACTACGACTCGATCTCCAAAGCGGGATCGATGCTTGGCTCCGGAGCGGTCATCGTGATGGACGAAACGCGCTGCGCCGTAAAGTCGTTGTTGCGCCTGTCCTACTTTTACTACGAAGAGTCCTGCGGCCAGTGCACGCCCTGCCGAGAGGGCACCGGATGGCTCTGGCGCATGGTCGATCGCATCGAGCGGGGCGAAGGCACGATGGCCGACCTCGACAGACTCTCCGAGGTTTGCGAGAACATTCAGGGCCGCACGATCTGTGCACTGGGCGATGCGGCCGCCATGCCGGTCAAGGCATTCCTGAAGCACTACCGGGCTGAGTTCGAGCACCACATCGAACACAAGCGCTGCCTGGTTCCGGCTTATGTGTGAGCGACGCCATGGTTGAGATCGAGATCGACGGCAACAAGGTCGAGGTGACCGAGGGCAGTACCGTGATGGTGGCTGCCAATCAGCTCGGCATCTACATTCCGCACTTCTGCTATCACAAGAAGCTGTCCATTGCGGCCAACTGCCGCATGTGCCTGGTCGAGGTCGAAAAGGCACCCAAGCCATTGCCGGCCTGCGCGACGCCGGTTACGGCCGGCATGAAGGTGATCACCAACTCGCCCAGAGCCATCAAGGC
>CAIXXI010000232.1 GCA_903923345.1 uncultured Burkholderiales bacterium
CACGAGCGGTGCTGAATGCGCCAGGGCAGCGATCAGCTTCATGCGCCCCTGCGGCGCCGTTCCCAGGCCGCATCCGATGATGATGGCCTGGGCTGGCCCGAGCCCAGGTTCGCCCAACAGCGATGAGTCGATTGCTCGGGTCATCAATTCCGGGTGCAGCGGATCAGCCCCGGTGTGTCCCTCATCAATGCCGATGAACAGACGGCCAGCACCCACCGCCTGGGCCCCGAGGGCAGCCAGCAGGCTTGCACCCTGCATGGTCTGAGCACCGCGAACCACCAGTACATCGCCAAAGCGGCCCTTGTGGGCATCGATCGAGCGGTGCTTGAGCACGCTGGCAGCCCACTCAAGCTCGTTGAGTGCACCGACCGAGGCGATCGGTCCATCGAACCCAGCCGGCTCGGTGGGCTTGAGGCTGCGCAGGGTCAGCGCGGGCGTGGTTTGAGTGGATGTCTCAGTCGACACATCGTCAAGTCCCAATGCGGCGACCCGGACTGCACCCGCATGGACACGCCCCTGCCCGGTATGCAGGCCTGGCTTGTCGGCGATCATCGTCACCGTCAGAGCGGCTCTCACTGCTCTCGATCCTTCGGGGCCGATGATGCCGCCGGTGTCCACATCGATGCCGCTTGGGACATCGACTGCCACGACGGTCAGCCCATCAAGCTCAAGCCGCTGGGTAATTGCAGCGGCTTCACCACTCAGGGCTCTGGACAGGCCGATTCCAAACAGGCCGTCGATGACCAATGGTCGGTCGGCAAGCAATCGATCGAGTTCAGATGTCGGCCACAGTGGCAGCCTGCGCTCAGCCCACATTGCCTTCACCCGGCTCGCATCGGTCGCAGTGCTCGATTCAGCGCTCAGTGCGATGGCCTGGACCGGATAGCCGCGGTCAGCCAGCTTGAGGGCCGCCAGCAATGCATCGCCGCCATTGTTGCCAGGGCCCACCAGTGCCAGCACCGGGGTTTGAGCGGGGCACTCGCGAAGGCATTCGACACAGGCCTGTGCAAGCGCCTCGGCTGCGCGGTCCATCAGCGCCCCGGGTGGGGTCGATGCAAGACCCCGCGCTTCCACCGCGCGGATCGGATCGCTCAGGAGCAGGGTCTGCATTCGGGCAGCCTCGGATGGGTGGCCGCCTGCGACAGCGCTCAGCTGTCCTTGCCCATCAGCGTGTCGGGCAGCCAGGTGACCAGTTCAGGGAACACGGTGATCAGCACGATGCAAACCACCAGCATCATGAAGAACGGAATGGCGGCTCGGGCGATCGTGTTGCTGTCTTTCCCGGTCATATTCTGAAGGACGAAGAGATTGAATCCGACCGGTGGCGTGACCTCGGCGATTTCGACGAGCAAGACGATGAAGATACCGAACCACACCAGATCGAAGCCTGCTTTCTCGATCATCGGCAAGACCACTGCCGAAGTCAGCACGATCATTGAAATGCCATCCAGCGCAGTGCCCAGGATCAGGTAAATCACGGCAAGCACTGAAATCAGTGCGTACGGAGACAATCCCAGTGCGGCCACCCATTCAGCCAGCATTCTGGGAATGCCGGTGAAGGCCATGGTCTTGGTGAGGAAGGCGGCCCCAGCCAGGATGAACATGATCATGCACGAGACGCGGGTTGCACCCATCAGACTCGCCTTGAAGTTCTCCCAGGTCAGTGACCGGCTAGAGGCTGCAATCGCAAGCGAACCCAGCACGCCGAATGCCGCGCACTCGGTGGCCGTCGCCCAGCCGGCAACCAGCACCCAGATAATGAAGACGATCAACAGGGCGCAGGGAATCAGGCTGCCCGAGCGGCGCAGCTTTTCCATGAGCCCGGGGACCGGGTCGGCGGGCGGCACGCGGTCAGGATGGCGCAGCGACCACCAGGCGATGTAGCCTGAAAACAGCAGCATCAGGATCGCGCCCGGGATGAATCCGGCCAGAAAGATCCGAATGATCGAGGCGTTCGCAGCCACCGCGTACACCACCATCGTGATCGATGGCGGAATCAGAATGCCCAGCGTGCCGGCTGTGGCCAGCGATCCCAGGGCGAGATTTTCGTCATAGCCGCGCCGCTTCAGTTCAGGCAGGGCCACCTTGGCAATCGTGGCGCAGGTGGCAGCCGATGAACCCGACACCGATCCGAAAATCCCGCAGCCCAGAATCGTGGTGTGCATCAGCCGTCCGGGCACTCGCCCGAGCCAGGGCGCCAAGCCCTCGAACATCTGCTCCGACAAGCGCGTTCTGAACAGAATCTCGCCCATCCAGATGAAGAGTGGCAGGGCGGCCAATTCCCAGGATGCCGATGACCCCCACATCGCAACAAACAGGTTTTCACCCCAACGTGCTGCCTGCATGTCGGTGAACATCGCCATGCCGACCCAGCCGACGATGGCCAGCGTCATCGCAATCCAGACGCCACCCGCCAGCAGGGTCAGCATCACGATGAGCAAAAACAGGCCGATCCCGGCGATCCCGAGGGTTTCCATTCAGACGTCCTCGCTGAAATCGCCGCGGGCGTGACGCTCTTCAACCGCGATGACATAACCCGGTTTGCGCCCGGACAGGACGGTGAACCATTCGTCGAGCACCGCCACGAACAGCAGGATCGCGCCGATCATGAAGCTCAGTTGCGGTATCCACATCGGGACCACCAGCAATCCGATCGACATTTCGTTGTAGAGCCAGCCGTTGTAGACGTACAGCGCCACCGACCCCGCCAGATAGCCGGTGAACACCGCAGCCACCGTCAGCGACATCAACTCGAAGGCCCGGCGGCGGCCCGACGGCATACTTTCGAGAAAAAGACCGACGCGAACGAAGTCGCCGTGCTTGAAGGTGTGCGCCAGTCCCAGAAAAGCGGCCGCAGCCGTCAGCCAGGACACCATGTCATCGGTGCCGCCGCTGCGAAAGCCCAGCTCCCTTGCCGCGACCGCACCGAGCATCACTGCGAAGATGGCGAAGACGCAGAAACCC
>CAIXXI010000233.1 GCA_903923345.1 uncultured Burkholderiales bacterium
CGGCATCTGGCCAGCGCGGATGTTGATCTGCACCGACGGCAGAATCAGCACCGGCATCTCCAGCGTTGCATCGCGGCGGGTCCGCATGTCGATGAACTCCTTTTCAGAGATGCCTTCGCGCACATGAATATTGCTGTTGCGCTGGCTAGCGACGGTGGTTTCAAACGCAATCGGCCGGTCATCAGGCGGATAGTCGTGACACATGAACAGCCTGGTTTGAGCTGGCAGGCTCAGGATCTTGCGGATCGAGGCGTACAAGGTGCGGGCATCGCCGCCCGGGAAGTCGCAGCGGGCGGTACCGACGTCCGGCATGAACAGGGTATCGCCGACAAAGACCGTATCGGCGAACCGGTAGGCCACGCAAGCCGGTGTATGCCCCGGCACAGCGATCACCTGCCCGGTCAGTTCACCCACCCTGAATGACTCGCCGTCGCTCAGCAGCCGATCGAACTGCGCACCATCGGTCCGGAACTCGGGCTCCAGATTGAACAAGCCCTTGAAGACGGTTTGAACGTGGGTAATGCGCTCACCGATGGCAATCAGGCCGCCGAGTTGCTGCTTGAGGTAAGGCGCTGCGCTCAGGTGATCGGCATGAGCATGGGTTTCGAGGATCCAGGCGACCTTCAGGTCATGGGCCTTCACATAGTCGATGACCTTGTCCGCCGAAACCGTCTTCGTTCGGCCCGACTTGGGGTCGTAGTCGAGTACCGAATCGATGATGGCGCAGGCCGTGCCGGTGCCGCCGTGCACGACATACGTCACCGTCCAGGTCGCTTTGTCGAAGATGCCGTGAACCACAGGCATCAGAGTTGCCGCAGAGGCTGGATTCATGAAGATTCCTGTCGATGATCTGAATACAGTATATTGACAGATATTATATTTGTCAATATACTGTTTGAAGACCAACTGACTCCGGTGACTGTCTTGAGCACGAGCACGATTGACCTGGATGAACTGCGCGCTGCGGCCGGCCTGGCCTGCAATCTGATGAAGGTGCTCGCCAACACTGATCGCCTGATGATCCTGTGCCAGCTGTCGCAGGGCGAAAAGCGAGTCGGTGAACTTGAAGCGCTGCTCGGCATCCTTCAACCCACGCTCTCGCAGCAACTGACCGTTCTGCACGAGCAGCAACTGGTGAGCACGCGCCGCGATGGCAAGCACATCTATTACTCCCTGAGTAGTCCCAGCGCACTGGCCGTCATTCAGACGCTGTACCAGCAGTTCTGCAGCAATAAGCATTCCTTGTCCGAGTGATTTCAAAGGCCCTCCAACATGAGCATCGACTGGATTCAATTCACACCTTGGGCATCGCTCGCGGGCGGTGTCATCCTGGGCGTCGCTTCCGCCCTGTTCATCCTGGTCAATGGCCGCATCCTTGGCATCAGCGGGATCCTGGGTGGGCTGCTCGCCCCCAAACGGGGAGATGTCGGATGGCGCATCGCCTTTGTGCTCGGCATGCTGGCCGCACCGGCCGTCATGGGCCTGCTGGCCCCAGCAGGCCTGATCAGCCCGCCTCGCATCGAGGCTGCTGACCTCACCATTGCGATCGCCGGCCTGCTGGTTGGCTTTGGCACGCGCCTGGGTTCGGGCTGCACGAGTGGCCACGGCGTGTGTGGCCTGTCGCGCCTTTCACCGCGCTCGCTGGTGGCCACCGGCACCTTCATGGCGGCCGGTTTTGCCACCGTCTTCGTGATGCGCCACCTGTTCTGAAACAGGCTCCTTCAAAGGAAACACCATGACTCACCCCTCGATCGTTCGACTGAGCGAATTCATCGTCGGACTGCTGTTCGGCAGCGGCCTGCTCCTCTCCGGCATGACCGACCCCGGCAAGGTCCTCGGATTCCTCGACCTGGCCGGCCTCTGGGACCCTTCTCTGGCCCTGGTGATGGGCGGCGCGATCGCAGTCGGCTTCTTCGCATTCGCCGGCGCCAAGAAGCGCACGACCAATTTCTTCGGTGGCGCCCTGCACCTGCCCACTTCAAAAGACATCGACAAACGACTGCTGCTTGGCGGGCTGCTTTTCGGAGTCGGCTGGGGACTGGCCGGGTTTTGTCCGGGACCCGGGATCGTGTCCATGGCGGCGGGTCAACCCAAGGCGCTGCTGTTCGTGCTCACCATGCTGGTCGGAATGGGCCTGTTCGAGGTCTATGACCGGATGGCGCGTCGCACCCAGATGACGGCGTGAATCGAATCAGACTCATCTGAAAACATGTCACCCACACAACTCGGTTCAGGCGCGCGATGGTTGCCCATCCTCGACTGGGGGCGCCGATACGACCGGGCAACGCTGACCAGCGATCTGGTCGCCGCGGTCATCGTGACGATCATGCTGATCCCGCAGAGCCTGGCCTACGCGGCGCTCGCCGGTCTTGCGCCCGAGGTGGGCTTGTACGCCAGCATCGCGCCGCTGTTGCTCTACGCGATCTTCGGGACCAGCCGGGTGCTGGCAGTCGGCCCGGTGGCGGTGGTCTCGTTGATGACTGCCACCGCCATCGGCAGTCATGCCGCAGCAGGCACACCCGAATACTGGGCCATGGCCATCACCCTGGCTTTTCTGTCGGGCGCGATGCTGCTGGCGATGGGTCTGCTGCGCCTCGGCTTTCTGGCCAACTTCCTGAGCCATCCGGTGATTGCTGGGTTTGTCGCGGCATCGGCGCTCCTGATCGCGGCCGGGCAACTCAAGGTGCTGCTCGGCGTGAAGGTAGACGGCCACACCTTCATCGAACTGATCAGGGGCCTGGTCCTGCAGGCCGGAAACATCCATCTCGTCACGGCCATTCTGGGGGCCAGCACCCTGGCCTTCCTGTTCTGGTCCAGACGCAGCCTCAAGCCTTTGCTGGTGCGCCAGGGCCTGCCGCCACGATGGGCGGATCTCCTGTCCAAAGCAGGGCCGGTCGCGGGC
>CAIXXI010000234.1 GCA_903923345.1 uncultured Burkholderiales bacterium
GGCGCAATCAGCACTTCGACGAACTGCCGGGCAATCTGCTCGGCGGTCGCGCCATCCAGAGGCCGGTTCAAGGCGATGATGCCGCCGAACGCCGAGGTCGGGTCGGTTGCGAAGGCGCGGGCATACGCCTGTGCAATGTCGCCCGCCACCGCCACCCCGCAGGGGTTGGCATGCTTGACGATGACGCAGGCCGGTTCGTCGAAGCTCTTGACGCACTCCCATGCGGCATCGGAATCGGCGATGTTGTTGTAGGACAGTTCCTTGCCCTGCAGCTGGCGGTAATGCGACAGCGCGCCTTGTGCAGGGTCGATGTCGCGATAGAAGGCTGCGCCCTGATGAGGATTCTCGCCGTAGCGCATCGCCTGGACCCGCTCGAACTGCAGGGTCAGCGTCTGCGGGTGCGCATCATGCGTCCCGTCTGCGCGAATGCCGCCGAGGTAGTTGGCGATTGCGCCGTCGTACTGCGCCGTGTGCGCGAAGACCTTCCGGGCGAGTTCAAAGCGCAGTGAGTCGCTGACACTGCCGTGTTCACGCAGATCGGCCAGCACGCGCCGATAATCGTGCGGATCGACCACCACCGCGACACCGCCATGGTTCTTCGCCGCCGCGCGCAGCATGGCCGGGCCGCCGATGTCGATGTTCTCGATGGCCTCGTGCAGGGTGCAGTCGAGCCGCGAGACCGTCTGCTGGAAGGGGTACAGGTTGACGACCAGCAGGTCGATGGTGCCGATGCCGTGGTCCTGCAGGGCCTTCATGTGCTCGGGCAGGTCGCGCCGCGCCAGCAGGCCGCCATGCACTTTGGGATGCAAGGTCTTGACCCGGCCGTCCAGCATTTCGGGAAACCCGGTGTAGTCGGACACCTCGGTGACTTCGACACCAGACTGCTGCAGCAGTTTTGCGGTGCCTCCGGTCGAGAGCAGTGACACGCCCAATGCGCGCAACTGCATGGCGAGATCGACCACGCCTTCCTTGTCCGAGACGCTGATCAGGGCCTGTTTGACGCGCTGCATTCGATTCTCCGCGTTGAATTGAGCGTGGCTCTTACAGCAGCCCGTGGTTCTGAAGCTTCTTGCGAAGCGTGTTCCGGTTGATGCCGAGCATTTCGCTGGCCCGCAACTGGTTGCCATGCGCCTGCTTCATCACGACTTCCAGCATCGGTCGTTCGACCGCTGACAGCACCATGTCGTAGATGTCGCATGGACGCGTGCCATCCAGGTCGATGAAGTATTTCTCGAGGCTGCGGGTCACCGCTTCGTCAATGGAGCTGGACTTGGTCGTCATGTGCGTGTTCAAGGTATGCGTCGAGCAGCGCCAGTTGCCGCTCGGGGGATTCACATTGATTGATTTCGGCGCGCAGCGCGGCACTTCGGGGATGCCCTGCAGGCCCGTCGGAAGGGCTGTCGCACCAGCCGTCGATGTACCAGCCGATGTGCTTGCGGGCGATACGCGGTCCGGCATGTTCGCCATAGAAGGCGTAGTGATCGACCAGATGCTCTTTCAGGACCGCGCCGAATTCCTCGAGCGTGGGCGTGGGCAACAACTGGCCGGTTTTCAGGAAATGGTCGATCTCGCGAAAGATCCAGGGCCGTCCCTGAGCGGCACGGCCGATCATCACCGCCGCTGCGCCGGTTTTTTCCAGCACGAAGGCGGCCTTGGCCGCCGAATCGATGTCGCCATTGGCAACCACCGGAATGCCGACTGCAGAGACGACCTCAGCGATGGTTTCGTACTCGGCCTCACCGCCGAATGCGCAGGCGCGGCTGCGGCCATGAACAGCCAGCATCCTGACACCCGCGGATTCCATGGCGCGCGCCAGTGAAACCGCATTGCGACGAGTGCAGTCTGTGCCAGTGCGCATCTTTACCGTGACCGGCACATCGACGGCCGACACGACCGCCTCGACGATGCGCAATGCCAGGGCTTCGTCGGCCATCAGCGCAGAGCCGGCTGCGACATTGCAGACCTTCTTGGCTGGACAGCCCATGTTGATGTCGATGACCTGAGCGCCGCGATCGACGTTGAAGCGGGCAGCCTCGGCCATCATCGTCGGGTCGCTGCCAGCCAGCTGGACGGCGATCGGGGCGGTTTCGCCCTGATGATCCAGACGCCGGGACGACTTCACGGTGTGCCACAGCCTCGGGTTCGAAGCCGCCATCTCGGAGACCGCATAGCCGGCACCCAGACGCCGGCACAGCCGGCGAAACGGGCGATCGGTCACGCCCGCCATCGGGGCGACGAAAACGCGATTGGACAGGCGATGAACGCCGAGTTCGATCATGGAGCGGCAGTGACAGGTAACCCCGGGTCGGACAGGGCCGTGGACGGGGCAGGCGGACAAAGCGTCAGGGGGGAACGGATTCTAGCGAACTTCTGTCTGCTCAAGAAGTGGGCAATTTCAATGCCAGCGAAGCGTGTACTCGCATCAGCGTGGAGGTCGCTGCAGGCTCATGGCGCCGGGTGTTGAATGCATGGGTGCGCGTGAGCCTTCAGCGGCCGCCGAACATCAGCCGCGCCGCCAGGGGTCGGCGCAATGCGGGCAGGAGATCGAGCGCAATCAGCATCGGCGATTGCAGCGGCCGTGCCAGTGGCCAGGTGAAGCTCGATGCCATCAGGTCGGTGAGTGCCACCGTGCCCAGGCGATCCGGGCGCCGATGCGACTGCCAGCGCGCCACGCTGCGATCGAGCGGTTCGTCGCGCCGCAGTGCGCAGCTCAAGGCATCAGCGAGTTCGAATGCATCACGAAGGCCCAGGTTCAGGCCCTGGCCAGCCACCGGATGCAGCGATTGTGCGGCGTTGCCGATCCAGACCTCCTCATTGCCGACCACATCGCGTCGCAGTCGACGTGTCAGGTTCGCCACGGTCAGCGGCCCGATGATCGACACCGCGCCGAGTCGCGATCCGATCAGGTCGGTCAATTCCCTGGACAGCGCCTCGCGATCAGTTTCCTGGCGTGTGCGGCAGTGTGCGTCCTGATCGCACCAGACGAGCGCCCAGCGCCCCGGCTCGGGCAGGGGCAGGAGTGCCAGCGGGCCGTGCGGCGTGAATCGTTCGAAGGCCGTCGAGTGCCAGGTCGTGCGCGAGTGTGGCGCGTGCACCTCGCCCAGCAGCGCCGACTGGTTGAATTCGCGAACCCGCGCGTCGTCGCCCGCATCGCCTTCTGCGTGAATCGTCAGGGCAGGAGGCTGACTGGCCGCTTCGATGGCCCACTCGTGCCGACCGGCTGCTGCGCGAAGCGCATCGAGCAGGCTGCCATAGCGCATCACCCGTCCCAGTCGTGTCACATCGAGATCGGTGGCGTCGATTCGGGTGCGTCCGGCGTGCCCTTGTAACGAGACTTCGACCTGCCCGATCAGACCCGCCTGCGGCAAGCTGATGATGCGAGACAGCATCTGGCAGCTGCCTTCGGAGATCGCCAGGACCCTCGCCGACAAGGCTTCAGGCAGGGGGCCTGCGTGCTGTTCAAGCTCGATGTGCTCTGCGGCTACACCGCGGCGGCGCATGAACAGCGCACAGGCCAGCGCGACCGGCCCTGTGCCGGTGATGCGCAAGCGTTGCGGGTTCATGCCGAGCGCATCAGGGCTTCGATCTCCGACGCCACCTTGGGCACGTCGCCGGTGATGATTTCGCACCCTGTGTCCGTGACGACCGCGTCGTCTTCAATCCGGATGCCGATATCGTGATAGGCCACTGGCACGTCGTCTGCGGCGCGCACATACAGGCCCGGCTCGACGGTGAGGACCATGCCGGGTCGCAGCACGCGCCAAGGCTTTTCGCCGCCGTTCTGGGCTGACTCGCCCGGTTCGCGGTATTCGCCGCAATCATGGACGTCCATGCCGAGCCAATGCCCCGTGCGGTGCATGTAGAAGCGTCGGTAACTGCCCGACTCGAGTGCGCCGTCAAGGGATCCTTCGAGCAGCCCGCAATCGATCATGCCCTGCGTCAGGACCTTGAGCGCAGCATCGTGTGGGTCGATGAAGCGCTTGCCCGGCCGTGTCTGTTCGATGGCCGCTGCCTGGGCTGCGAGCACGATGTCATAGAGCTCACGCTGTGGCCCACTGAAGCGGCCATTGACCGGAAACGTCCGGGTGATGTCGGATGCATAGCCGTCGAGCTCACAGCCTGCATCGATCAGCAGCAGGTCGCCGTCGCGAAGCGTGTCGGCGTTGCCGCGATAGTGCAGCACGCAGGCATTCCTGCCGCCTGCCACGATCGAACCATAGGCTGGAAACGACGAGCCATTGCGATGGAACTCGTGCAGCAATTCGGCTTCGATTTCGTATTCGCGCACACCGGGCCGGGTGGTCTGCATGGCCCGCACGTGGGCATGGGCCGAGATGTTCGCTGCACGCCGCATGATGTCGATTTCATGGGCGTCCTTTCTCAGGCGCATTTCGTCGAGCAGGGCATGCAGGTCGAAGGCCGCCGTGGGTGCACCCACGCCGGCGCGGGCCTGAGCCCGCACCGCGGCCAGCCAGCGCTGGGCGGCCGCATCGGTTTCCGGGCGGGCAGAGAGCGGATGAAACAGGGCAGGTTGATCGGCCAGAAGCCGGGTCATCTGCTCATCGAGCCGGTCGATCGAGTGGGCCTCGTCAAAGCCGAATCGTTCGGCGGCGGCGGCAGGCCCGAATCGGAAACCATCCCAGATCTCCCGCTCCTCGTGCTTGTCACGGCAAAACAGCAAAGACCGTGTGGTGTTTGCAGCCGCGACGATGACCACGACCGCTTCCGGCTCCGGGAATCCGCTGAGGTAGTGGAAATAGCTGTCACTGCGATACGGATAGTGGGCATCGCGGTTGCGAATGACCTCGGGTGCGGTGGCCAGCACCGCCACGCCGCCACCGCGGGCGCGCATCAGATCGGCAAGTTGCAGTCGACGGGAGAGATAGGGTTGCATGAGAGCCTCGATCAGGCAGTCGGTGAAAAATCAGGGGGCGGCACGCCTGCGTGCGGGTTCGACAGGCGTGCATCCAGTTCACGCAGCCGCTCGGGTGTGCCGACATCGGTCCATTGACCCCGATGATGCTCGGCCCCGGCACGTCCCTGTGCGGCCGCCTGACGCAGCAACGGCGCCAGTGCAGCGCGTGTCCCGGATTCGATCGAATCGAACAGGGACGGATGATAGACGCCGATCCCGGAGAAGGTCAGGCGGGGCTGCTCACCGGCGCGGGGGTCTTCCAGCAGTCGGCCGTGTTCCAGGACGAAATCGCCCGTGCGGTGGTGCTCGGGGTTGTCGACCAGCACACACCAGGCCTGCCAGTTGAGGGCGCGCAGTTGAGCCGAGATGGCATGCGCGCGTTCAAGGCGCCAGTCGCACCAGATATCGCCATTGACCACCAGAAAGGGCTCGGGACCCAGCAGCGGCAAGGCCCGCGCGATGCCACCTGCGGTTTCGAGGGCCTGAGCTTCGGCGCTGTATCGGATCGACACGCCAAAGCCTCGACCATCGCCCAAGGCCGATTCGATCTGTTCGCCCAGCCAGGCGTGATTGATGACGATGTCATGGATACCGGCTGCGCGCAGGCGCTGCAGGTGCCAGACGATCAGAGGCTGACCACCCGCTTCGAGCAGGGGTTTGGGCCGGGTGTCGGTGAGCGGTTTCATCCGCTCGCCGCGTCCGGCGGCCAGGATCATCGCGTGCATTGACCCGATCGCCTCAGAAGGTGTGGCCGACCTGAGGGCTGCGCCCTTCCAGCCGATCGAGCAGCCGGATCAGTGGCGTCATGGCCAGGTACCTGGACGCGGCTTCGCGGACGTACTGCATGACCCGCGGCAGGTCGGCCAGATAGCGGTCCTTGCCGTCGCGGTGATAGAGGCGCGCGAAGATGCCAAGGACCTTGAGATGACGCTGCAGGCCCATCCATTCAAAATCCCGATAGAACTCGGCGAAATCGCTGGCCACCGGCAATCCGGCTTTGCGGGCGCGCTCCCAGTAGCGGATCGCCCAGTCCAGCACCTGCTCTTCATCCCAGCGCAGGTAGGCGTCCCGCAGCAGCGAGACCAGGTCATAAGTGATCGGGCCAAGGACCGCGTCCTGAAAATCGAGCACCCCGGGATTGCGTGAGCCGGGCAGCACCATCAGGTTGCGGCAGTGGAAATCGCGGTGGACTGCAACCTGGGGCTGGGCGCGCGCGGCAGCGATCAGCAGGTTGAAGACGCCCTGCAAATCCTGTTCTTCCTGCTCGGACAAGCGTGCATTCAGGTGGCGAGCGACATACCACTGAGGAAAGAGTTCTAGTTCAGACAGCAGCCGGGCGCGGTCGTAGGCTGGAAAGGCATCGGCACGGGTGTGCTGTTGCAGGGTCACCAGAGCCTTCAGGGCATCGCCATAGAGCGCCGGGGCGGTCGCTGCGTTCAATTCGCTGGCATAGGTGACTGTTCCGAAGTCTTCGAGCAGGAGCAATCCTCTGTCCAGATCGGCTTCGATCACCCGCGGAACGGTGATGCCGCTCAGGCCGAACTCGCGGGCCGCGTGGACGAAGGGCGAGCAGTCTTCCTGAGGAGGCGGTGCGTCCATCACGATCAGGCTGTGGCCCAGGGAGGGGCTGGCATCGACCCGGAAATATCGGCGAAAACTGGCATCACTGGACGCCACCGAGAGGGTTTCAGGCACCAGTCCGTAGGGGGTGCGCAGACCGGCTAACCAGTCGCGCAGCAGCCCCACGCGCTCATCGGCGGGCAGCGGGATCGGGTGCATGGGGTGATGACTCCTGAGGCAACGGGACGCATCCCTATAATACGGGATGCCCCTGAAGCGCCCCGCAGTCTCGAGCTTGCCTTCACGAGTCCGCTGCCGCGATGCGGGTGCAGCGGCAGTCATGTATTTAGCGGGCGCAGGGCGGCGATTCGATCGGTCAGGTTCGCGTTCGCGCTGGACGGTCGGCCCCGTGCGCGGGCTGTTCACCGGACTCCTGACCCTGTCTGCCCTTGCGCATGCGCAAACGCCCCCGACAGCCCCGGATGCCCAGACCGACGGCTTGCCGAGAGCCAGGCTGCGGCTGGAAACCGAATTGCGCGAGCAGAACCTGAGTGCAGAGGTGCCGCGTCCGGCCTTCGGGCGCGGTGATCGGGTGAGCGGTCGAACCGATCGCGAGGTCACCTACGAGGGCAATGCCGAGCTGCGCCGCGGCGGCATGAGCATCCAGGCCGATCGGATCACCCATTACGCAGCCGACGACGAACTCATCGCAATCGGCAATGTGCGGGTCGCGCGTGAAGGCCAGGTCTTCTTTGGGCCGCGCCTTCAGATCGGGCTCGATTCGATGCGCGGTCAGTTCGAGTCGACTCGCTTCAATCTGGCGCTCACCGGGGGGCGCGGTTCGGCGCAGCGGGTGGAGTTCGTGCGTCGAGGCGAGGTTGAATTGCACGATGCGGTCTATACCACCTGCCGGGCGCCTGATCCGGACTGGTACATGAAGGCCGACACCCTGAACATCGATGAAAACGACGATCAGGGCAGTGCGACCTGGGCGACGGTCTACTTCAAGGACCTCCCGATCTTCAAGGCACCATCGCTGGGCTTCGGTCTGAGCGAGGACCGCCGCAGCGGCTTCATGTCACCGGTACTGGGCCAGTCCTCGAGCGTCGGTCTGGAAGTGCGTATTCCCTACTACTGGAATATCGCGACCAACCGGGACCTGCTGCTGTCGACCAACTACACCGACAAGCGTGGGTTTCAGCTCGGTGGCCTGGCCCGTTACCTCGACACGACCTACAACGGCACCACGCAATTCGAGGTCACACCGAATGACCGCGATGCCGATCGGTCGCGCTGGATGCTCAACAGCGTGCTGAATGTGACCAACTATCAGGGCTGGACGGGTGGCTGGATCCTTCGCGGTGTGTCGGACGACAATTATTTCGTCGATTACGCCCGATCGATCGCGCAAAGCGCCGAGCGCAGCCTGCCGCGCAATGTGTTCCTGGCGCGGGGCTGGGGTGACTGGACCACCCGGCTCAATGTCATGCAGTACCAGAACATCCTGGAGGCTCGCAATGCACCGGCCTATAACCGCCTGCCTCAGCTGACCGTCACGAACGTGCAGCGTGATCGCTTGGGGATGGACATCACCGGAACCCTGGACATCAACAATTTTCGAAGGGACCTGCCGGGGTCTGCAGAGGGGTGGCGCGCAACCGTCAATCCGTCGGTGTCGTATCCGATGGCCGGGCCGGCCTGGTACATCACACCCAAGGCCACCGTCAACGCTGCGATTTACAAGCTGGACGTAAACCCTTCAGGTCCTCTCGACATCGATCGGGTGGTCCCGGTGTTCTCGCTCGATTCAGGCATGGTGTTTGAGCGACCCGCCACGCTGCTCGGGCGTTCGATGATTCAGACGCTGGAGCCTCGCCTCTTCTACGTTTATGCGCCGTATCGTGATCAGAGTGCGATTCCGATCTTCGATTCCGGACAGGCGAGTCTGAGTTTTGCCACGCTGTTCAATGAGAACACCTACGTCGGCAGCGATCGCATAGCCGATGCGAATCAGCTGACGGCCGGTGTGGTCTCGCGGTATATCGACCCCGAAACCGGTGCCGAGCAACTGCGAATCGGACTGGCGCAGCGCCAGTATTTTTCGCCGCAGCGCGTCACGCTGCCCGGTGAAACCGTGCGCACCGATCCCCGCTCGGACGTGCTGATCGGCATCTCGGGTGCTCTGGGCGGCGGGCACTCGCTGGATGCAGGCGCGCAGTTCTCACTGGCCAATGCCAGCCTGCCGCGCTTCGGTGTTTCCTGGCGATGGTGGCCGTCGTACAACCACCTGTTGAACCTGGCTGTGCGCTATCAGGAAAAGGACTATGCGCAGATCGACGCCTCATGGCGCTGGCCGATTTCCGGCCGATGGAACACGCTGGGCCGAATGAACTATTCAGTGCTGCGCGAGCAAACCGATCCAGCAACCGGGCAGATCAATCCGGTTCAACCGCAGTTGCTGGAAGGCCTGCTGGGAATCGAGTATCTGTCCGATTGCTGGGCGCTGCGATTCGTTGCCCAGCGATTCATCACCGCAACCTCGACCCGCACCACGGCCTTGACCATGCAGTTCGAGCTGACCGGTCTGGCACGGGTCGGTCTGGATGGCTTCGAGAATATACTCATGCGCAGCATCCCCGGTTACCGGCCGGCCGAGGTACGTCCTGTGCCGATGTCCAAGTTCACTGGCTACGAATGAATATCAAGCTGTTTTCCCGATTGACGGTGCTGCTGTGTGCGGTCTTCAGTGGTCAGGCCATGGGCCAGTTGCGCATGACGCCACCGCCGTCCGCACCGACGTTTCAGGCGGTCTCTGCCCGGACTGACCCCAGGCTCGTCGACCGCGTGGTGGCCATCGTCAACAGCGAGGCCATCACCGAACTCGAGTTGCAGAAGAAGACCCAGACGATCGTGCGGCGCCTCAGGGGCCAGGGCACCGAATTGCCGCCACTCGAGGTGGTCAAGCCTCAGGTGCTTGAGCGGATGATTTCGGATCTGGCTGTGCAGCAGGCAGCCCGTGATCTGGGTATCCGGGTTGATGAGGCGATCATTGACCGGGCAGTCGGCCGGATCGCACAGGACGCGAACCTCAGTGTGGCGCAGTTCCGCGACAAGGTCGAAGCCGACGGCGCGGGCGGTTTTGCTGCCTTTCGTCAGGAAGTGACCAGCGAGCTGATCATCAGCCGGATCCGGGAGCGCGAAATCGAGGCTCGGGTTCAGGTCTCCGAGGCCGAAATCAACGCCTACCTCGAGGAGCAGAAAACCGCTGCGCCCGAGTTCAACATTTCCCAGATCCTGGTGCGGGTTCCAGAAGGGGCCTCGGCCGCCGAGGTGGCCCGCCTGTCTGCAAAAGCAGAGACCATTGCCCGGGGTGCTCGCAGTGGAATCGATTTCAGTCGAATCCTGGCAAGCTACGAGGCGACCGGAGAGCCGGTGGTCGGCGGCAACATGGGCATGCGTCGCGGTGATCAGATCCCGCCTCTCTTCATGGATGCGGTCAAGCCACTGGTACCGGGCGATGTGGCGCCCGTCGTGCGCAGCCCCGCAGGCTTTCATGTGCTCAAGCTCGATGATCGGCGCGGTGCGGATGGAGGATCGTCCGCAGCCCCCGTGCGTCAGACCCGGGCTCGCCATATCCTCATCCGGACCAATGAACTCAACAGCGAGCCAGAGGTGTTGCGCCGACTCACTGAGGTCCGCGAGCGCCTGATGGCCAAGTCGGTTGAATTTCCCGACATGGCCCGTCAGTACTCGGCGGATGGCAGTGCGCCCCAGGGCGGGGATCTCGGATGGGTCTATCCCGGTGACACCGTGCCTGAATTCGAGAACGCCATGAATGCGCTCAAGCCAGGCGAGATCAGTGAACCGGTGCGCTCCCCGTTCGGCTTCCACCTCATCCAGGTGGTTGATCGTCGCACCGATGAGGCCTCGCCCGAGCGGGTTCGATCCGCTGCCCGTGGCGCGATTCGCACTCGCAAGTCCAATGAGGCCTTCGCCGAATGGGTTGCGCAGGCGCGCGACAAGGCCTACGTCGAGTACCGCCTCGAAGAACGTTGAAGCACGCACCGCGCAAGCGCTTCGGCCAGCACTTCCTGACCGATGGATCGGTCATCAATGCAATCGTTGATGCGATCGCTCCGCGAGAGGACCAACGAATCGTCGAGATCGGCCCCGGGCTGGGCGCGCTGACGGCTGGGCTGATGGAGCGGATCGCTCACATGGACGCAGTCGAGATCGATCGGGATCTGGTGGCTCGCCTGCGAAGACGCTGGTCGGCCGAGCGGCTGACTGTCCATGAGGCAGATGCCCTCGAATTCGATTTCGCTGCGCTCGCGCAGGCGGGCCCGCTGCGCCTGGTCGGCAACCTGCCCTACAACATCTCGAGTCCGCTGCTGATCGGCTTGCTGTCGCATCAGGGTGCGATCCGGGATCAGCACTTCATGCTGCAAAAGGAGGTCGTCGAGCGGATGGCTGCGCCGCATGGCTGCGCCGAGTACGGCCGCCTGAGCGTGATGCTGCAGGCCTTTCATCAGGTGGTTCATTTGTTCGATGTGCCGCCGGAAGCATTTGATCCGCCGCCGCGAGTCGACTCCGCCGTGGTTCGACTCATCCCCCGCGCCCAGCCCTTGGTGCTCGATTTGCATTCGCTCGAACGCCTGATGTCGGTTGCGTTCGCGCAGCGGCGCAAGATGCTTCGAGGTCATGTGCTGCCGTGGCTGCGCGAGCAGGGCATTGATCCGGATGAGCCTGGCTTTGCGCTGGAACCGACCGCGCGCCCGGAGCAGATCCCGGTCGAGCAATGGGCCAGAGTCGCCGATGCGCTGTACAGGGCGCGTCAGGCCCGTTCCTGAGATCACATTCAATCCAAAGGGCTGCGATGTACCTGCCTGCGCACTTCAAGACGGACGATCTGGATCGACTCGATGAGCTCGCCGCTCACGATCCCTTCGCCACGCTGGTGACGATCGTGGATGGCGAACCTTTCGCCACCCACCTGCCGGTGATGCTCGAGCGTGCACACGATCGGGTCACGCTGCGCGGCCACTGGGCCCGTCCTAATGCGCAGTGGAAGTCGGCTGTGGGCCAGCGGGCCTTGTGCATCATCCATGGCCCACATGCCTACGTGTCGCCCAACTACTATCCCGACCCGGATCGGCGTGTGCCGACCTGGAATTACGCGACCGCCCATCTGCGTGGCCCGCTGCGACTGATCGAGGAACCCCAGGAGTTGCTGGCCCTGGGATCGGCGCTGTCCGATCACTTCGAGTCTGGATCGTCCAAGCCCTGGTCGCTGGCCGCAGCCAATCGATCGCTTGATTCAATGGCAGCCGGGATCGTCGGCTTCGAGATGTCGATCGAGCAGATCGATCTCAAGTTCAAGATGAACCAGAACCATCCGATCGAAAATGCCGAGGGCGTGGCCCGGGCCTTTCAGGCAAGCGATGATCGGGATGCGCAGCTGCTGGGGCGCTGGATGCAGGCCGATGTCACCCGACGGCGCAGCACCGGCTAAGGCCGGATGCCGGTGCGCCATCGGACTGTTCGTCTGCCCTTACCGAATTAGAATGTAAGGAGAAGGACGAACGAGACAGGATTCGATCATGTTTGTCACACTCACCAGCAAGGGTCAGGTCACGCTGCCCAAGGAAATCCGCGACCGGCTCGGTCTGGATGCGGGTTCGATCCTGGATTTCGAGATTCAGGCCGACAACACGATCATCGCTCGGCACGTTCAGCCAGACGCCAGGCGCATCCGCGGACTGCTCAAGTCGCCGCATGCTGCTGCGCTGAGCGTCGAGCAGATGGATGAAGCCATCTCCAGGCACTTGCGGGAACAGCACGCCGCGGCACCTCCAGGCGGAAAAACCACTGGCCAATGATCGGCATCGACACGAACATGCTGCTGCGCCTTTGGCTCAACGATGAGCCGGCGCAGAACAGGCGCATCGATGCACTGCTGGCAGAGCATGGCTCAACCCCCGGCTCCTTACTGGTGACGGATGTTGTCCTGGTGGAGGCGGTCTGGACCCTGAAGTCCGCTTTCAGCCAGGGCAAGAGCGCTCAGTTGATCGCAGTGCGCAGCCTGCTGAAGGAGACTGCGTTCGCCTTCGAGGATCGTGAGGCGGTTTTAGCAGCGGCCATGCTGTTCGAAGCAGGCTCCTGTGGATTCTCTGATTGCCTGATCGTCGCCAAGCACGCCAGGCAGGGCTGCGACTTCACCGCAACCCTCGAACGAGGCATGCGCAAGTTGCCAGCGGTGAAACTGATCTGACCGGAAACCCGCATGGATGCCCGATCTTCGGCTGGTTCAGGATGGGCTAACGACGTTCAATCAGCTCAATCTTGTAACCGTCCGGATCCTGGACAAACGCGATGACCGTGCTGCCGCCCTTGACCGGCCCGGCATCCCGAGTGACGGAGCCGCCAGCGGCCTTGATGCGGGCACAGGCCGCAGCCGCATCGTCCACGCCGATGGCGATGTGGCCATAGGCTGAGCCCAATTCGTACTGGTTCACGCCGTAGTTGTAGGTCAGTTCGAGTTCGGCATGGTCGGGGTTGTTGCCGTAGCCGACGAAGGCCAGCGAATACTTCTGTTCGGGGCGGTCGGTCGTCCGCAGCAGTTTCATGTCGAGCATCTGGGTGTAGAAGTCGATCGAGCGTTGCAGGTCGCCGACCCGAAGCATGGTGTGCAGGATGCGCATGGCAGTTTTCAACTCATCGTGAGGTCATCGGGGAAATCCTTGAGCTGACGTCGTGCGCTCTCGAATTCAGGCAGCAACGACTGCACCGTGGCCCAGAAGCGGGGTCCATGGTTCATCTCGCGCAGATGGGCCAGTTCGTGGACGATGACGTAGTCCACGATATCGATCGGAAAGTGCACCAGCCGCCAGTTCAGACGAATCGAACCATCGGCTGCACAGCTGCCCCAGCGCGTGCGGGCTGAAGACAGCCGCCAGCGGGTCGGTTCGACACCCAGGCGGGGGCAATAGATGGCCAGCCGCTCGGCGAAGACCTGTCTCGCCTGGCTTTGCATCCAGGCCTTCACCGCATTGCTCAGTTGTTCGGTGTCGGCATCTGGCGGCAGTCCGATTCGCAGCTCGCCGTCCGGCTGCAGGCTGGTGCCTCGAGCTGCGACATCGATGCGCATCACCAGGCGTTGTCCGAGCAGCGTCACGGTGGCACCGTCTTCCCACTTCACGGCCAGTCGCTCGCGACGCTGGGCGTGGTCGCGCCACTCGACCAGCTTGCGAAGAATCCAGGATTCCTTTTCGATCAGGGCTGCATCGATTTCGGCGATCGAGACCCAGCGCGGCGCGGTCACCCGCAGACCCGAGTCATCGACGCAAAAGCCGATCGTGCGCCGACGGGATCGCCGCAACTGGTACTCCACCGGATGATCGCCCAGGCGGGTGACGCGTCGCGACACCGAAGGCGAAGCCCTGCCCGGGTGAGCGATCGGGTCGGGCGGCAAGGGACGTGACACCGGCGGTCGGGTCGGGCTGCGCAGTGTCGGTGCAGACAGGTCGGTTGCAGCGGCCGGTGTGCTGTCGAAGAGGGGCAGGGTCAGTTGCAGCATCGCCTGGCCGGCTTCCCGTGTGAGGTCAAGCAGCCGCTTCATGTCGGGCACTGGAAGCCTCGTGTCGATAGGCGGCGGGGTCGATGCGTCGCATCTCGGCTTCGATCCATCGTTCCACCTCCTTGTTGAGCTGATTCGGGTTACGCCCATGTGTTTCGATGGGCTTGCCAATCGAGACGGTCACCAGGCCGGGACGTTTGATCCAGGTCGACTTGGGCCAGTATTGTCCGGCATTGACGGCGATCGGAACGACAGGAGCGCCGGTGCGGATGGCGAGTCGGGCACCACCTGACTTGTACTCCCCCTGCGAGCCTGGAGGGGTGCGAGTGCCTTCCGGAAAGAGAATGATCCATCGACCATCGTCGATTTTGCGTTGACCTTGCTCAACCACGGATTCAAACGCATTTCGTCCCTTCGATCGATCGATGTGGATCATTTCGAGCAAACCGATTCCCCAGCCGAAGAAGGGTACCCACAGCAATTCGCGTTTGAACACGAAGCACAACAGGCTGGGCATGTAGGCGACATAAAAGAAGGTTTCCCAGGTCGACTGGTGCTTGGACAGCAAGACCGCCGCGCCCTGCGGCAGGTTGTCCCAGCCCCGCACCTCCCAGCGGATGCCGCACAACACCCGTGCGGCCCACAACACCATGCGCGGCCAGCCGATGGTGAAGCGATACCGAATGCGAAGGGGAAACGGGGCCAGCAACAGGCAGACCAGCGCCCAGGGGATCACGGTGATCGCCTGGAAGATCAGAAACAGGGCAGAGCGCAGTGCAAGCATCGGTGTGATGGAAGGGTGTAGGCGCTCAGTGGGCCAGTTCTGCTGCCACGGCAGCGAGGTCGATTCGAACTGTGGTCTCGGGTGGCAGGGGCGGGCCTTCGAGGGTCTGTTGGCCATGCCCGGTGAGTACCAGTACCGGTCGGCATCCTGCCGCATGCGCTGCGTCGAGTTCATGACGCGAATCGCTCACCAGCACCGTCGATGAAGGCAACACATCCAGGCGCTCCATCAGATCGTTCAGCGCGGTGGCGACCGCCGCACAACGGGAGGGCGCATCCGCTGCCGGCACGAAGATCACCGTGTCGATCCGCCCACCGGCTTCATGGATTTCGTCGATGATCCGGGCATGCAGTGCGTTGAGTCCGACCATGTCGCAGGCACCGCGCACCAGAGGGCCGCAGTCTGCCAGCATCGCGACCCGGTAGCCGGCATGGGTCAGGCGGGCGATGGCTTCGGCCCCGCCGGGCATGGCCCGCCATTTTTCGGCGCGCGCGGTTCGGCCTTCCGGATCCCGGGAGATCACGCCGTCACGATCGATGATGATGAGTTTCACAGTCTGACAGGGCTCATCAGGCAGCCAGTCTGGACAGATCCGCCACGCGATTCATGAGGCGGTGCAGTCCAGCCAGCAGGGCCAATCGGTTGCGACGAAGGGCCGGGTCATCAGCGTTGACCATCACGGCTTCGAAGAAAGCGTCCACCGGTTCTCGCAGGGAGGCGAGGGCCATCAGCGCGCCGGCATAGTCCTGCCCGGACAGAGAGTGCTCGGCCTGTGGCGCGAGCACACCGAGCGCCGCATGAAGCGCCCGCTCGGCGGGTTCCACGAGCAGGGCGTCCTGGACGGTCGAGGCAAGGTCTGCGTCCTCGGCCTTGCGCAGGATATTGCCGATCCGCTTGTTGGCCGCCGCCAGACTGGCGGCCTGCGGCAGATCGCGAAACCTCGCCAGCGCATCCAAGCGGGGCAGAACCCGATCCAGTTGATCGGCATCGGTTGCCAGCACCGCATCGATGTCGGCGCCGGGATAGCCGCGATCACGCAGCCAGCCGCGCAGGCGGTCGATGATGAAATCGTGCAAGGCCTGGGGCGCTGCAGTGACGGTGGGTGTCTGGGCGAACGCGGCAAAGGCCAGGCCGATCAGATCGCTCAGGGCGGGCGCGGCGTGGCCTGTCTCGTTGGGCTTTTCGATCAGCATGCGCACCACGCCCAGGGCATGACGGCGCAGGGCAAACGGGTCGCGATCGCCAGTGGGTTGCGAACCGATGCCCCAGATGCCCGCGAGCGTCTCCAGCTTGTCGGCCAGAGCGACCGCAGTGCCCACCGCACTTGCCGGCAGCGCATCGCCTGCGAAACGCGGCTGGTAGTGCTCGGCGATCGCCTGGGCGACTGCAGCAGGTTCGCCGTCATGCAGTGCATAGTGGCGGCCCATCGTGCCTTGCAGTTCAGGGAATTCGCCGACCATGCCGGTCACCAGGTCGGCTTTGGCCAGCCAGGCTGCACGATCGGCTGCAGCCGGATCGGTGCCGATACGCCGGGCGATGTCACCGGCCAGCGAGCGGACCCGCTCGGTGCGTTGGGCCTGGGTGCCGAGTTTGGCGTGGTAGACCACCGACTCGAGTTGAACCGTGCGATCGGCCAGCCGCTGCTTTTTGTCCTGCTCGAAGAAGAAGCGGGCATCGGCCAGTCGAGGCCGTACCACACGCTGGTTGCCATCGACGATCAGCGATGGATCATCCACCTGCATGTTCGAGACGATCAGGAATCGGGGCTCCAGGCGACCGCTCGAATCGAACAGCGGGAAGTATTTCTGGTTGGTGCGCATGGTCAGGATCAGGCACTCCTGAGGCACCTCCAGGAACGCAGCCTCGAAGGCTCCCATGTAGACCGCCGGGCGCTCGACCAGAGCGGTGACCTCGTCGAGCAAGGGTGCAATCGCCGACTCCTCGCCCAGCGATGCGCCCAGCTCCCGGGCCTGATCTCGCAGTGCCTGCTCGATGCGCGAGCGACGATCAGCAAACGAGGCGACCACCCGCCCACGCTGCTCGAGCACCGACTCGTACTGCATCGCATCGGCCAGTTCAATGTTGGACTCACCCTGGAATCGATGCCCCTGGGTGATCCGACCGGACTGCAAGCCGAGTGCCGATGCCGCAATGACCGAGGCGCCATGCAGCACGACCAGTCCATGGGCCGGACGCACGAAACTGACATTCGTGGCGCCGTCAGCCAACTGGTATTGCATCACCTTCGGAATCGGCAGCTTTGCGATCGACTGTTCGATCAGCGGGGGCAGTGCATCGGCCAGCGTGGCGCCGGGCACGGTGGTGCGCAGGTAGAAGCATTCCTGTTTGCCGTCTGAGGCCCGCGTCAGTGCCTCAGGCGTGGTGCCCTGCTTTTCAGCCCATTTGCGCAGGGCCAATGTCGGCTGACCCTGAGGGTCCAGGCCCACAGCCACTGAGGGGCCCTTGATTTCGACCGCGCGCGCATCGGCGCGATCGCGAACCGCCGCCACCCGAAGGGCCAGTCGTCTGGGCGTGGCGAAGACATCGACCTGCGCACCGGGCAGGGTCAGGCCCTGTTGCTCCAGACCCTGAGCGATCGTGGCCGCAAAGGCCTCGCCCAGGCGCAAGAGGGCTTTGGGCGGAAGCTCCTCGGTGAGCAGTTCGACAAGCAGTGCCTGGCTCGTCACAGCGGTCATGTCAGACATCAGGCCACCTTCCGGATGGGCGATCCGAGCATCGGAAACCCGAGCCGCTCACGGGACGCGAAATAGGCGCTGGCCACGGCCCGCGCCAATGCCCGCACGCGGCCAATGTAGGCGGCGCGTTCAGTGACGGAAATCGCGCCGCGCGCATCGAGCAGGTTGAAGGCATGCGAACACTTCATGACCATCTCATAAGCCGGCAATGCGAGCTCAGCGGCAATCAGCCGCTGTGCCTCGGCTTCGTATTCTTCAAAGTGCCGAAACAGCATCGGCGCGTTGGAGTGCTCGAAGTTGTAGGTCGATTGTTCCACCTCGTTCTGGTGAAAGACGTCGCGATACAGCACGCCATCGGTCCAGACCAGGTCATAGACGCTCTCGACGCCCTGCAGATACATGGCGAGTCGTTCCAGGCCGTAGGTGATTTCACCGGTGACGGGCTGGCATTTCAGCGAGCCGACTTCCTGGAAATAGGTGAACTGCGTCACCTCCATGCCGTTGAGCCAGACTTCCCAGCCCAGTCCCCAGGCACCGAGCGTCGGCGACTCCCAGTCGTCTTCGACGAAGCGGATGTCATTGCGTTCGGTGTCGATGCCCAGCGCGCGCAGCGAGCCGAGGTAGAGCTCGAGAATGTCGGGCGGGGAAGGCTTGAGCACCACCTGATACTGGTAGTAGTGCTGAAGGCGGTTGGGGTTGTCGCCGTAGCGGCCGTCCTTGGGGCGGCGCGAGGGCTGGACATACGCCGCACGCCAGGGCTCAGGGCCAATCGAGCGCAGAAAGGTGGCGGTGTGAAACGTGCCCGCCCCGACTTCCATGTCGTAGGGCTGAAGCAGTGCACAACCCTGTTGATCCCAATACGCCTGCAGCCGCAGGATGACTTGCTGAAAGCTGAGCATCGGATATGGGTCAGCGCAGGTGGCATGACCGCTTCGGCAAAGCGTGGATTCTAGCGGTTTCGATCGGGTTGATGACCCTTTTGGGCGATCAATTGATGCGACCCGTGTGAACGCTCACACGATGGCCTCAGCGCAGATCAGGCTGAGGCCGGCCGTCCGATTGCCTGACGAAGGACGGGGCATCATCGCGCGCAGGGGTTGGCCAGCCAAAGAATCGGCAGACATCCTCGCGTCGGGCCATGACGTCGGTTTCGCCCAGGGCGATCAGTTCCCGGGTGTAGGCCGACTCGAACAGCAGGTAGCTGGCAAAGGCGGCTCCGCGCGCATCCATGCCCTGGCCGCTGACACCGACCGCCCGCAGCATGGCGCGAACCGGCTTGGGCAACGCCA
>CAIXXI010000235.1 GCA_903923345.1 uncultured Burkholderiales bacterium
CTGGGCGAGGAGGGCGCCAAGCCCAAACGCATGCGCTTTAAAGCTCTGAAATAGGCCCCACGGTCGCGCACTGCGTGTCAGAGCACCGTTCGTCCTGAGCTTGTCGAAGGGCCCGAGGGGGCCGCTGCGCCTGCGGCCCGGCTAAGCCGGTTCCGCGGCCCCGGCTTGAACAATGCCCCTTCTACGGCTACCTTGTGCAGGAAATCATCATGAGTGCAGTTGCTTCTGTCAAAGATTTTGTATCGAGCTTCATGCTCACCGAGTTGCTCAAAGGCCTGCGCCTGACGGGTTCGCAGGTGTTCGCGCGCAAGGTCACGATTCAATACCCCGAAGAAAAGACGCCGTACTCGCCCCGGTTCCGGGGGCTTCATGCGCTGCGCCGCTATCCCAACGGGGAAGAGCGCTGCATCGCCTGCAAGTTGTGCGAAGCGGTTTGCCCGGCGATGGCCATCACCATCGAATCAGAGTCCCGCCCTGGCGACAAAACTCGGCGCACCAGCCGTTACGACATCGACCTGACCAAATGCATCTTCTGCGGATTCTGCGAAGAGTCCTGCCCGGTTGATTCGATCGTCGAAACGCACATCCTGGAATACCACGGAGAAAAGCGCGGCGACCTCTACTTCACCAAGGAGATGCTGCTTGCAGTGGGAGACCGCTATGAGCCGCAGATCGCCGCCAACCGCGAAGCAGACGCGCGCTACCGCTGAGCCTGATCGAATCAAACGGACACCGACGTGGATTCCAAAGCCTTCTTCTTCTACCTCTTCGCATCAGTGACCGTCTTTGCGGCACTGCGGGTGGTGACTGCGCGCAATCCGGTCCACTCGGTGCTCTATCTGATGCTGACGTTCTTTTCTGCAGCAGCCATCTGGTTGCTGCTGCGCGCCGAATTCCTTGCGATCACGCTGGTGCTCGTCTACATCGGTGCGGTGATGGTGCTGTTCCTGTTCGTGGTGATGATGGTCGACATCAACATCGATCGATTGCGAGAAGGCTTCTGGAGCAACCTGCCGGTTGCCGCCTTTGTCGGCGTGCTGGTGGTTCTGGAGCTCGCCGCAGTCCTGTGGCAGCAGTTTGGCCGGGTGGGTTCAGCTGATGCCCCCCGGTTACCCGCCGACTACAACAACACGAAAGCCCTGGGCAAACTGATCTACACGGATTATGTGTACGCCTTCGAGATCGCTGCCGTGCTGCTGCTGGTGGCCATCGTTGCGGCCATTGCCTTGACGCTGCGACGTCGTGTCGGCGTTAAGGCTCAGGACCCAAGTGAACAGGTCAAGGTGCGCGCCCAGGACCGCCTGCGCATCGTCAAGATGAAGTCTTCGACCCCGCCCCCCGTCGAGCCCACAGGGACCGAGCAGCAGCCATGAACATCACGCTTGCCCATTATCTGGTGCTCGGTGCGATCCTGTTTTCGATCAGCATCGTTGGCATCTTTCTGAACCGGCGCAATGTGCTGATCGTGCTGATGGCGATCGAGTTGATGCTGCTTGCGGTGAATCTGAACTTCATCGCGTTCTCACATTTTCTGGGCGATGCTGCCGGCCAGATCTTCGTGTTCTTCATTCTCACGGTCGCGGCTGCCGAGTCGGCGATCGGCCTGGCCATCCTGGTGGTGCTCTTCAGAAACCTCGACACGATCAATGTCGAGGACCTGGACGCACTGAAGGGCTGAGGGCGAACGCACGGACTGCCAGACGATGAAAACCCTCTACCTGATCGTTCCCTTCGCGCCCCTGCTCGGTGCCCTGATCGCAGGCCTGTTCGGTCGAACGATCGGCCGCACACTCAGTCATGTTGTCACCATTGCGGGTGTCCTGATTTCACTCATCGCTTCGCTCATGGTCCTGCGCGAAGTCATGGCAGGCGAAACCTTCAACGGGTCGCTCTACACCTGGGCGGTGGTCGACGGTCTGAAGTTCGAGGTGGGCTTTCTGATCGACACGCTCACCGCGACGATGATGTGCGTGGTCACCTCCGTGTCCTTGATGGTGCACATCTACACGATCGGGTACATGAAGGACGACGACGGCTACCAGCGCTTCTTTGCCTACATCAGCCTGTTCACCTTCGCGATGCTGATGCTGGTGATGTCGAACAACTTCCTGCAGTTGTTCTTCGGTTGGGAGGCCGTCGGTCTGGTCTCTTACCTGCTGATCGGATTCTGGTACACCCGGCCGTCCGCGATCTTCGCCAACCTCAAGGCCTTCCTGGTCAACCGAGTGGGCGATTTCGGTTTCGTACTGGGGATCGGTCTGATCGCAGCCTATTTCGGCAGCCTCGACTACGCTGAAGTCTTCAAGGCGGCGCCCGCACTGGTGGGCAAGCTGATCAACCCCCTGGGCCTGGGCGAGTGGATGCTGATCACCGTGACCTGCGTCTGCCTGTTCATCGGTGCGATGGGTAAGTCGGCTCAGTTTCCGCTGCATGTCTGGCTGCCTGACTCGATGGAAGGTCCGACTCCGATTTCGGCCCTGATTCACGCGGCCACCATGGTGACCGCAGGCATCTTCATGGTGGCGCGCATGTCACCCTTGTTCGAGTTGTCCGACACCGCGCTGTCGTTCGTGATGGTGATTGGTGCGATCACGGCCTTGTTCATGGGCTTCCTGGGCATCGTCCAGAACGACATCAAGCGGGTGGTCGCGTACTCAACCCTTTCGCAGTTGGGCTACATGACGGTGGCGCTGGGCGCCTCGGCCTACAGCGTCGCGATCTTCCACCTGATGACCCACGCCTTTTTCAAGGCGCTGCTGTTCCTTGCCGCTGGCTCCGTGATCATCGGCATGCATCACGACCAGGACATGCGCAATATGGGTGGTCTGCGCAAGTACATGCCGATCACCTGGATCACCTCATTGATCGGTTCGCTGGCACTCATCGGCACGCCGTTCCTGTCGGGCTTTTATTCCAAGGACATGATCATCGAGGCCGTGCGCGCCTCCGACTTGCCTGGCTCAGGCTTTGCGAGTTTCGCCGTGCTGGCGGGGGTGTTCGTCACCGCGTTCTATTCGTTCCGGATGGTCTTCCTGGTCTTTCATGGCAAGGAGCGCTTTGACACCTCCGGTGCAGCGGCTCATGCCACCGGCCACGGCCATGGTCACGATGACCATCAGGGTGGCCTGCCGCATGAGAGCCCGGCGGTGGTCACCGTGCCGCTCGTGTTGCTGGCGA
>CAIXXI010000236.1 GCA_903923345.1 uncultured Burkholderiales bacterium
CGGCCCGGGCGTGCCCGCACCCACACCTGCAAATTCGCCCTGCAGGATGCGATAGGCGCGATTGGCGAAGATCAGGATGGTGATGTCCAGCCCCTCGCGGGCCATGGTCCAGAGCGACTGGATGGTGTACATCGCACTGCCATCGCCTTCGAGCACCAGCACCTTGCGGTCGGGCGCGGCGATGGCCGCACCAATCGCCGTGGGCAACCCAAAGCCGATCGAGCCGCCGCAGGAGGTGAGGAAATCATGCGGCGCGGCCATCGCAGTCACCGGGCCGAGCGCTCGCCCGCCGGTCACCGACTCATCGACGACAATCCCCTGCTCGGGGATCAATGCAGCGATCACCTGCCCGATGCCTTCGAGCGTCAGCGGGCCTTCTGGGCGGGCCGGTCGCTTCAGCTCGGACACGCCCTTGGGCGGATGCTTTCTGGCGCCCAGCGCATCGGCAAGGGCCATCAGCGTGCCGTTCAGATCGTCGCCGACATCGGCGATCTGCAAGACGCGGGCGTCTGCAGGCGACTGACGCCCGGGCTTGTCCGGATAGGCGAAGAAGGACACCGGCTCGGGGGCACCGATCAGGAGGATGTTGCGAAACGGCTTGAGCACATTCATGGCCGCTTCGGGGACATACGGAATGCGCGGGGCATTGACCCGACCCGCGCCGCGCTGGATGCGCGCCACTGCAAATTCGGACATCACCGAACAACCGGTTGCCGCCGCAATCTGGCCGGCCAGGGCCAGGCCTGCCTCGTGGCAGGCGATGCCGCCCAGCAGAATCAGGGTCGGCTCGCCCGAGCGCAACACGGCTGCCGCCGCATCGATCATCGCGCCGTGGGCCGCACCACGGGCCAACCGCATCGACCGGCCGGTGCTGGCCTGTCGATCCGGCGCCACGTCATTCCAGGCACAGTCAGCCGGCAGCACCAGTGTGGCAATGCGCCCCGGCGGGGTGGCCGCCGCCTGAACCGCAGCACGGGTAGCGGCCTGCACGCCCACCGACGAGCCGATGGTGTGCACCCAGTTCGACATCGGTCGGGCCACGCCTTCGATGTCCGATGTCAGCGGCGCATTCAACGCAATATGGGCCGTGCCGTGCTCTCCGACCACGTTGACGATGCCGGAGTGGGCTTTTCGGGCGTTGTGCAGATTCGCCAGGCCATTGGCCAGGCCCGGCCCAAGGTGCAGCAGGGTGGAGGCCGGTGTCTGCGACATGCGCCAGTAGCCATCGGCTGCGCCCGTCACCACGCCTTCGAACAGGCCGAGCACGCAGCGCATGCCCTCGACGCGGTCAAGCGCCGCAACGAAGTGCATCTCGGACGTTCCGGGGTTGGTAAAGCACACCTCGACGCCTTCATCGAGCAGGGTACGGACCAGGCTTTCTGCACCATTCATCGTTTGAATCTCCTCGTTGTTATGCGGCCGGCGCGGCCAGTTTCTCGAGCAAGGCTTTTTGCGACACCAGCACCCGCTCACCGCGCGGCTTGCGGCGGGTATAGCCGCCATCCGCGTCCATGGTCCAGGCTGATGCGTTATCGCGCAGGTGCACCGCAATGCCCTCGGAGAGCACCCGCGCCTTGAGCCTGCGGTCCCGAACCGGGAAGGCCACCTCGACCCGACGGAACAGGTTGCGACCCATCCAGTCGGCAGACGCCAACCAGACCTCGTCGGCCCCATCGGCTTTGAAGTGATAGATGCGGCTGTGCTCGAGGAAGCGCCCGATCACCGAGCGGACCCGGATGTTGTCGGACAGGCCCGGCACGCCGGGGCGCAGGGCGCACACGCCTCGAACGATCAGGTCGATCTTCACGCCGGCCTGGCTGGCCTGATACAGGGCTTCGATGACCCGCGGCTCCAGCAGCGCATTGATCTTGGCGGCGATGTAGGCCTTGCGCCCGGCCCGGGCGACCTCGGCCTCGCGATGGATGGCAGCGAGGATGTGATCGGCCAGGGTGAACGGTGCCTGCAGCAGGCAGCGCAGATTGACCGCGTGGCCGGTGCCGGTGAGTCGGCGAAAGATCTCGTGGACGTCGGCGCAGATATCAGGGTCGGCGGTGAACAGCCCGAAGTCTTCATAGAGCCGCGCCGTTCGCGGGTGGTAATTGCCGGTGCCCAGGTGGGCATAGCGCTTGAGCGCGCCATTTTCGCGGCGCAGCAGCATGGTGAGCTTGGCATGGGTCTTGTGGCCCACCACGCCATAGACCACATGGGCGCCCACCTCTTCGAGACGGCGCGCCCAGTTGATGTTGGCCTCTTCGTCGAAACGGGCCATCAGCTCGACCACCACAGTGACTTCCTTGCCGGCCCGGGCTGCCGCGACCAGCGACTCCATCAGCGCGGAGTCAGACCCGGTGCGATAGATGGTCTGCTTGATCGCCACCACCTGCGGGTCGGCAGCGGCACTGCGCAAGAAGTCCATCACCGGCACGAAGGATTCGTAGGGATGATGCAGCAGGATGTCCTGGCGGGTGATCGCACCAAAGCGATCGCCCTCGGAAAAGGCCGCCGGAATCCCCGGCTCGAAGGGCGGGAACTTCAGGTCGGGGCGGTCGACCAGATCGATCACCTGCTGCAGGCGCACCAGATTCACCGGGCCTTCGACGCGATAGCAGTCCTGTTCGGTCAGGTCGAATTCCCCCTTGAGGAGTTCGAGCACCCGCTCGCCCATGGCGGCCGACACCTCCAACCGGACTTCATCGCCGTACTGGCGCTGGGTCAGCTCGGAGTGCAGCGCCTGGCGCAGGTCGGTGATGTCGTCCTCATCCAGAAACAGCTCGCTGTTGCGAGTGACCCGGAATTGATTCACCGAGCGCAGGGTCAGGCCGGGAAACAGGCGTTCGACAAAGCCACCCACGATCGAGGTCAGCAGCATCAATCCATGGGGCGCGCCGGCGACTTCCTTGGGAACCTTGATCACTCGGGGCAGCGTGCGCGGCGCCTGCACGATGGCAATGTCGGCCTTGCGCCCGAAGGCATCGATGCCGTCGAGTTCGATCACGAAGTTCAGCGACTTGTTGAGAATGCGCGGAAACGGATGCGCTGGATCAAGTGCGATCGGTGTGAGCAGGGGCTCGATCTGGTCAACGAAGACTTTCTCGGCCCAGGCACGCTGGGCCTCGTTCCAGTCCGAACTGAGCAGAATCTCGACGCCTTGCTCCGACAAGGCCGGGAACATGACCTCGTTGAGCAGTTCGTACTGATGGGCCACCAGACGGCCTGCCCGGCGCGACACCGCAGTGAGCGCCTCGGACACCGGGCCGGAATCCAGCTGAGTCTCCGGGTCGAGCCTCATGAATTCCTTGAGCTCGGCCACCCTCACTTCGAAGAGTTCGTCGAGGTTATTGCTGACGATGGTCAGGTAGCGCAGCCGCTCTAGGAGGGGGATCGAAGTGTCTTCGGCCTGGGCGAGCACGCGCTCATTGAAGGCGAGAATGCCGAGTTCGCGGTTGAGCAGCCGCAATGAGCCGCCGGTGTCGGTCTGTGGCACGTTTGATGGGTCTCCGTGGGTAGGACGCCATTCTGCGGCAGAATGTCGCCGATGCCATTCTCTCACCTGCTCGCCGCGGTCGATCTCGGCTCCAACAGTTTTCGGCTGGTTGTCGGCCGAATCGAGTCGAGCCCGGTCGGAGACCAGATCCGTCCTGTCGACCAGATCAAGGAAACCGTCCGCCTGGCCGCAGGGCTGAGCGACAGCGGCGTGCTGTCGCAGGCGGCGCAGGATCGCGCCATTGCTGCGCTTCAGCGCTTCGGTGAGCGCCTGCGCTCGTTCAAGCCGGACACCGTGCGTGCGGTGGCCACCAACACCTTTCGGGTCGCCCGCGACGCACCGGCGTTTCTGGAGCGGGCCCAGCACGCCCTGGGCTTTCCGATCGAGGTGATTGCCGGACGCGAGGAAGCCCGACTGATCTACCTCGGTGCAGCCCACACCCTTCCGGCCGATGGCCGCAAGCGCCTGGTCATCGACATCGGCGGCGGTTCGACCGAATGCATCGTCGGCACCGACTACCGCAGCGACCTGCTCGAATCGGTGACGCTGGGCTGCGTGAGCCTGTCGCAGCGCTTCTTCCCGGACGGCCTGATCGACCGGACCACTTACTACAAGGCCCGGCTGACCTGCCGCGATGCACTGGCGCCCTTGTCCGAGCGCTACCGCGAAACCGGATGGCAGGCCGCCATCGGCACCTCGGGCAGTGCCAAGAGCCTGTGGCAGATCGCTCAGGTCGATTTCGGCGAAGACCGCCTGAGCGTCGATGTGCTGGACATGATCGAGTCGGCGGTGCTCAAGGCCGGCCACATCGATCGGCTTCGATTCGAAGGCCTCAAGCCCGACCGCAGGCCGGTGCTGCCGGGTGGGCTGGCGATGATGAGCGCTGCCTTCGAGGAATTCGGCATCCGCTCGCTCGACTACTGCGACGGAGCGCTGCGCGAAGGCGTGCTCTACGACCTGCTCGGGCGTTCCACCGGCGCCGACATGCGCGCAATCACCGTGGCCCGCATGATCCGCAGGGCCGGGCTGGATGAAGCCCACGGGCGCGGCGTGTCGGAACTCGCCACCACGCTCTACCGCGAAGCCTCGCGCGCCAACGAAGACGAGATCAACCGCGGCACGCGCCTGCTGTCCTGGGCCGCGCAGTTGTGCGAAATCGGCATGTCGATTGCCCACATCGACTACCACAAGCACGGCGGCTACATCCTGGGCCACTGCGACATGCCCGGCTTCTCCGAAGAGGAGCAGACGCAGATTTCGGAGATGGTTCTGGGTCAGACCGGCGGCCTGACCAAGATGCGCCCCCTGATGCTCCTGCACGAGGAATGGTTGCGGGTGCTGTGTCTGCGTCTGGCGGTGATTTTCCATCGCCGTCGCGACGGACAGTTGCCGCCCTGGATCAAGCTGCGGGTCAAGAGCAGCGGCGCGCGCATCGAGTTGCCGGCGCCCTGGATCAAGGACCATCCGCTGACCGATCAATCCCTGGAACTTGAATCGGCAGAGTGGTCGCGGGCCGGGCCCTGGAGCCTGAACTACCTGCTGGACTGAACCTCCACGCAGGCTGTCCTGAGGGTCAGGGCGTCGAAATGAGGCGCTCGAAGCGCTGCATCAGTTGCTCGCGTGTCTCGATGCGAGCCGGATCCACTGGAATGCACTCGACCGGGCAGACCTGCCGGCACTGCGGCTCATTGAAGTGGCCCACGCACTCCGTGCAGCGGTCGGGGTCGATCTGGTAGATCTCCGGACCCATCGAGATGGCCGCGTTGGGGCACTCCGGCTCACAGACGTCGCAGTTGATGCACTCGTCGGTGATGATCAGGGCCATGGTGCGTGCGCTGACAACAAAGCGGTCGCAGGCGCCACGCCGTTCAGGACGCGCCCGCCTTGCGCTGCGCAACCTTGCGGCGCAGATGCGGCTCGACCGAGGGCGGAACGAAGCGGCCGAATTCTCCGCCGAACAGCGCAATCTCGCGCACCAGCGTGCCTGAAATGAAGATGTTTTCTTCGGTCGGCGTCATGAAAATGGTCTCGACATCCGGCATCAGATAGCGGTTCATACCGGCCATCTGATACTCGTATTCGTAATCGGCCACCGAGCGGATCCCCCGCACGATCGCATTGGCCTTCTGGCTCAGCACGAAATCGCGCAGCAGCCCCGAAAAACCGACCACCTCAACATTGGGATACTGAGCCAGCGCCTCACGGGCGATCTCGAGCCTTTCCTCATGGCTGAAGATCGGGTTCTTGGCGCGACTGTCAGCCACCCCGAGGATCGCCTTGTCGAAAATGCGCGCCGCGCGCTTCATGATGTCTTCATGCCCACGGGTCAGTGGGTCAAAGGTTCCGGGATAAACGGCGATCGCCATGATCAGGCTCCTGCAGGCCGATGGGAATCAAACAACAGATGATAGTGGACCTGACCGGCGCTGTCGGACCGGTGCAGGGTGAGGCCGGGAATTGCATCGAGCGGAGGCGCCTGCGGTCGCAGCGATTCCGCTGATTCGATGTAGAGCGCAGCACCCGGGGCCAGCACTGCGGCCAGACTGGGCAGGATGCGCGCCAGTTCGCCGCTGGCAAACGGTGGGTCGAGAAAGACCAGATCGTAGGCGCCTCTGCGCGCAGACAGCCAGGCCCGCGCATCGGCCTGAACGATCTCGACCGACTCGGCGTTCAGACGCGACTTCAGGTCTTTCAGTGCGGCCACCGCACGGGGCTCGCGCTCGATGAGGGTCACCTGCGCCGCGCCGCGAGAAGCCGCCTCGAAGCCGAGCGCACCGCTGCCGGCATACAGATCCAGGCAGCGCCAGCCGCTGAGGTCCTGGCCCAGCCAGTTGAACAGGGTCTCTCGCACCCGGTCGGGCGTGGGACGCAGGCCGGGCAGGTCGAGCACCGCAATGGGCGTGCGCTTCCACTGCCCGCCGATGATGCGCACCCGCGCCGGCGGGCGTCGATCAGGGCTTTGCTTCACCCGCACCCACAATGACCGTCACGAGTTGCTGCGGGTTCACGTGGCGCGCGAAGGCCTCGCGCACCCTGGAGGCGGTGACGCGTTCGACCTCGTCGGTCCAGCGGTCGAGGTAATCGAGCGGCAACCGGTACCAGCCGATGTTGGCCAGATTGCCCAGGATCTTGCTGTTGGAGTCGATGCGCAGGGCAAATCCGCCGACCAGGTTCTGCTTGGCAGCGATCAATTCGGCCTCGGTCGGACCCGTGCGAATGAAGTCGGACAGCGTCTCGCGCACCACGGCCAGCGCCTGATCGGTCTGCGACTTCTGGGTCTGCAGCGACACCATGAAGGGCCCAGGCTGCAGCATCGGCGAAAAGCCCGAGCCGACGCTGTAGGACAGGCCGCGCTTTTCGCGAACCTCATTGGTCAGGCGCGACACGAATCCGCCGCCACCCAGCACATAGTTGCCCACGAACAGCGGGAAGAAATCCGGATCACCCCGTGCCATCGCCGGCGCACCGATCAGGATGTGGCTTTGCGATGCCGGATGCGCAATGCGCCGCTCGGTCGCAGACGGCTTCAGGACAGGCGGCATGGGCGCGGCTGCACTGCCCGCCGGAAGGTCGCGTGTCAGTCGCTCGGCGATGGCTTCGGCTTCAGCGCGGGTGATGGCACCGACCATCGAGATGACCGCTGTCTGTGGGCCGAAGCGTTCGCGATGAAAGGCGACCAGGTCATCGCGTCTGACTGCGCCGATCGTTGCCTCGTCGGCCAGCGTGCCGTAGGGATGCTTCGGATAAACCAGCGGATAAAAGGTGCGCTGGGCAATCGAGCCAGGCTGGGTGAGCGACTCGCGCAGGTTCTGCAAGGAGCGCTCCTTTTCCCGGGCCAGCAGCGGCTCCGGAAAGGTCGGCTTTGACACCAGGCGGGCGAGCAGGTCGATGGCTGCGTCGCGCTCGGTGCGGCTCGACAGCGTGCGCACCGACATGCTGAGCCGATCATCGTCGGCATTGCCACCGCGCAGTGCGCCCAGATCAGCCAGGCGGTCTGCGATCATCGACTCGTCCAGGCCTTCGGTACCGCGGGCCAGCATGCCGGCGGTCATCGAGGCCAAGCCATCCTTTCCGGCCGGGTCGTGGCGCGAGCCGGCGTCGAAGTCGATGTTGACATCGAGCATCGGGATGGAGTCGGCGCGCACGAAATACACGCGCGTGCCACGTGCCGTGGTCCAGTGCTCGATCGGCAGGGCTGCCGAGGCGATCTGACTCATCAGCATCAACAGCCAGAACAGGCCTGCGGCAAGGGTTCGGTCGATCATGGTCAGTGCCTCGTTGCAGCCGGCCGGGCAGCGGGCTTGTTGGGATCGATCGGCTGGGGCAACAACGTGCCCACGGACAGGCCGTCATCACCGAAATACTTGGCCGCTACCGCCTTGACTTCATCGGAGGTCACCGAGCGAATTTTCTCAAGCATCAGGTCGGCATCCCGGTGAGACAGGCCAACCATCTCCAGGCTGGCGATCTCCATGGCCTGCGCAAAGATCGAGTCGCGCTTGTAGACCTTGGACGACACATACTGGACCTTGGCCCGATCCAGCTCAGCGCCCGGCACGCCCTCGGTGGCGATCCGGGCGATTTCGGCGCGCATCGCCTGCTCGACCTCCGCGGTGCTGCGCCCGTCTGCAGGCACACCTCCAAGCGTGAACATCGCCGGCCCGCGCTGCGTCATGCTGTAGCCGGCATCAGCCGCATTGGCCACCCGGGAGCCCCGCACGATATTGCGAGTGAAGCGGGCGCTGTCGCCGCCATCCAGAACTGACGACAGCACCTCGAGCGCATACGGCTCGCGGTCGCCCTGCACGGTGGTCAGGCCGGGCACCTTGAAGGCCATCAGCACATACGGATTCTCGGCCGGCGCCTTGACCTGGATGCGACGAATGCCCTGCTGCTGCGGCTCGAACTGCGGCTTGCGCGGCGGCAGCGCTCGCGCAGGCACCTTTCCGTACGTCTGCTCGGCCAGGGCAATCACCGCTTTCGGATCGACGTCGCCGGCCACCACCAGCACCGCATTCGAGGGCGAATACCAGGCGTCATACCAGGCCTGAGCATCTTCATGGGTCATCGACTGCAGGTCGCTCATCCAGCCCACGATCGGCACCCGATAGGGGCTGGCGGTGAAGGCCGTGGCCATCAGTTGCTCATAGAGCACCGAGGTGGCGCGGTCGTCGGTGCGCAGCCTGCGCTCCTCCATCACCACCTTGATCTCCTTGTCGAATTCCTCCTTCGAGAGCACGAGATTCACCATGCGGTCGGACTCCAGCGCCATCACCTCGGCGAGCCTCGAGGAATGGATCTGCTGGAAATAGCCGGTGTAGTCACGCGAGGTGAAGGCGTTCTCGCGCCCGCCCATCGCCGCCACGCGCTTGGAAAATTCGCCAGGCGGAATGGTCTTGGTGCCCTTGAACATCATGTGCTCCAGCACATGGGCCACGCCGGTTCGACCATTGACTTCATCGATCGATCCGGCCTTGTACCAGACCATGTGGGCGACCGTGGGGGCGCGTCGGTCGGGCCTGACCAGCACCTTCATGCCATTGGCCAGAACCGTCTCGGTGGTGCCGGCTGTCTCGATCACCGGTGCAGCCGCCGTGGCCACAGCCGGGTTCGCCAGCGTCATCGGCCGCGGCGTTTGAGCACACCCGCTGAGGGCGAGCACCAGGCACAGGGCTGCGGCCGGCGGGGCAAGGGTGCGGGCCGCCTTCGTGATGAAAAATCGCATCGTGAGTGCCGGCGTAGAATCTGGGGGTTCGAAGTTTACTCGACACCCATCCATCAGACCCTCCTGCCCCGATGTTCGGATTCCTTCGCCGCAAGAAGCCGGCCACTCCTGATGCGAACGAAGCGCCGATGCAGATCGATGCGCCGGCCGTCGCCGCGCACGTCGAGGCCGAAGCGCAGATCGCTGCTGCTGAATACACCGAGGCGGCTTCAATCCCCTCGCCGGCGGCCGACACCGACCGCTCAGGCTGGCTGTCGCGCCTGAAGCAGGGCCTGTCGCGGACTCGCGGCAATCTCTCAACGCTCTTCGTCGGGGTGAAGGTCGATGAGGCCCTTTACGAAGAACTCGAAACCGCATTGCTGATGAGCGATGCCGGCGTTCAGACCACGCAGTGGCTGCTCGACGGCCTGCGTGAGCGGGTTCGACGCGACAAGCTCACCGACGGCCAGCAGGTCAAAGAGGCTCTGCGTGCGCTGATCGTCGAGGTGCTCACACCGCTTGAGCAAGCGATGGACATCGACCGCGCGCTGCCGATGGTGATGATGATCACCGGCGTCAACGGCGCCGGAAAGACCACCTCAATTGGCAAGCTCACCCGCCATCTGCACCGTGAAAACAAGGCCGTGCTGCTGGCTGCAGGCGACACCTTCCGTGCGGCTGCACGTGAGCAACTCGCCCAATGGGGCAGCCGCAACGATGTCGACGTGATTGCCCAGGAAGGCGGCGACCCAGGCGCGGTCGCATTCGACGCGGTTTCGGCAGGCCGCGCTCGGGCAACCGGTGTGGTGATCATCGACACCGCAGGCCGCCTGCCGACACAGACTCACCTGATGGAAGAACTGCGCAAGGTGCGCCGCGTGATCGGCAAGGCGATGCCGGGCGCGCCCCATGAGGTGCTGCTCGTCCTCGATGGCAACACCGGACAGAACATGCTTGCGCAGGTCAAGGCCTTCGATGAAGCGGTGCAGCTCACCGGCCTGATCGTCACCAAGCTCGACGGCACGGCGAAGGGCGGCGCATTGGCTGCACTGGCCCACACACGCCGCGAGCGGCCGATCCCGGTGTACTTCATCGGCGTGGGCGAAGGCATCGATGACCTTCAGGCATTTTCGGCCGAGGAATTTGCTTCGGCCCTGATCGACTGAGCCGCAGGTCAATTTGCCGCGACACCGCCCGCCCCGAATCAATAATTTTTGATTTTTTGATCCATGACGATGAGCCAATTCGACACTGAAACCCGCATGACCGCGCACAGCGACGGCGTCTACACCGGGCATGTCCATCCGCAGTGGAGCATCGGTGCCAACCCGAACGGCGGCTACCTGCTGTCGCTTGCGGTGGCCGCGCTTCGCCAGGCGGTGCCCCAGCATCCGGACCCCTTGAGCATCACCGTGCACTACCTGCGCCCCGGTCTGCCGGGTCAGGCCTGCGAGGCCAGAACTCAGGTGGTGCGCAGCGGCCGCACCTTGAGCACCTGCCGCGCCACGCTCGTGCAGGACGGCAGCGAGCGGCTCGAAGTGCTGGCGGCAATGGGCGATCTGGGCGAAGGCAGTGAAGCCAGGCTGTCGATCGAGGCGCCGCCCATGCCCGCCCCTTCAGACTGCGTGCCGCGCTCGGGTCATTCCCAGGGCGTCCACCTGCCCCTGCTCGACCGACTCGATATCCTGCTCCATCCCGAAGAATCGGACCCGGCCGGCGCGCGCAGGGCGCAGGTCACCGGCTGGATTCGCTTCAAGGATGGCCGCGAACCCGACACCGCAGCGGCCCTGCTCTTCACCGACACCTTTCCGCCGTCGGTCTTTGGTCTGCTTGGCATGGTCGGCTGGGTCCCCACCGTCGAACTCACCGTGCACATCCGCCGCCGCCCGTCTGCGGGCTGGATGCTGGGGCAGTTCCGCACCCACGACCTGAACGATGGCCGGATGATCGAAGACGGCCTGCTCTGGGATGCATCGGGCCAGCTCATCGCGCAGGCCCGACAGCTTGCTCTGGTGCGTCAGCCCGGCTGAGGCCCTGGCGGGTAGGCGCAGCGGAACCCGACATACACAACGAAAAACTGCGCCGGCTTGTATTGCATGCCGCTCAGTTCGGTCTGAGCTGCGCCATACCACCATGAGCCGCCGGCGGTGAGGCGCTCGTCACCACGCTCGTCGGCAAGCCACTCCCACAGATTGCCGGCCATCTCGTGCAGGCCATTGACGCCGGCGGGCATCGACCCGACCGGCGCATGCCGCTCGTGGCCATCGCCAGCCCCACGCAAATTGGCCCCAGCCGGCGACTCTCCGGTCGGATACGGATAGGTCCGGCCCTTGACGAAGGGGGCTGGCGGGTTGGCCCGCTGTTCGGTATAGGCCGCCTGGGCCCACTGCTCGCGGGTGGGCAAACGCCCGCCGGCCCATGCGCAGAAGTCGCGCGCCTCGAACCAGCTCACGTGCGCAGCCGGATCATCCGGGCGCGCCGGTGCACCCGAGGGCGCCCGAAACGACCAGCCCGGGCGCTTCTCCCAGCCAGCGCCCCACTCCACGCCTGCGCCCTCCCGCTCGGCCTGACTGACTCGGCCGGTGGCTTTGAGGAAGGCCGCGAAGCGCTCGACGCTGACCTCGGTGCGGTCGATTCGAAAGCCATTGAGGGCAACCGTCTGAGGCATGGCGGCCGCTGCAGGAGATACAGTGGATGCGGGCTGCGACAGCGCAGGCACGGCCAGGGTCAGCGCTGTCAGGGCAGTCAGGGTTGGGAGGACATGGGCAGATCGCATGGCAGGCTCAGTGGATTTCGTCGGAGGCCTTCAATGCGGCACGCAGCCGATCGATCGAAAAGTCCGATGCGCGGGCCACATCGAGAATCACCTTCTCCTTGCGAACCAGCAGCTCGACTGCCTCGGGAATCTTCGCTGCGACATCGTGGGGAATCACCACTGCACCATGGCGGTCGGCATGGATCAGGTCGCCGTGACGCACGGTCATGCCATGCACATCGACCGGCTCACCCCAGCCGGCCGGTGAGACCCAGGCGTGACTCGGACCGATGCTGCCAGCCAGCGCCTGAAAACCGGGTGCGAACTGATCGATATCGCGCACCGAACCATTGGTGATCACGCCCAGCGCACCGAGCCCCTGATGGACCGCAGTATTGACCTCGCCCCACATGGCTCCGAAGCCGGCCGGATCATCCAGGTCCTGAACCACGACGATGCTGGGTCGCGGCAGGCTGTCGATGTACTCGTAGTAGGCCACGCGACGCGAGCGACGAACCTCGGCCGATTCAGTGGGTGGCACGGCCGCGCGACAGCTCACCGTCGCGGCATAGCCGACCATGGGCGGCAATTCGGGGCGAACACACACCAGCGGCCTGCGGGTGAAGCCGACCATGCGCCGCTGAGGGGCAACCACTTCAAGCGCATTGCACACCGTGGGCGTGTCGAAGCCGCGCAGGATGTCGAGCAGGGACGAATCAATCGGGGTCATGCCATCTCCTTCAAGGGTCCAGGGGAAACGCTCAATCGGGTGTCAGGCCTTTTTGCTTGACCACGTCCGACCAGCGTGCGATTTCATTGCGCTGAAACTCGGCGTATTGCTCCGGCGAATTGGCCACGACATCGAATCCCAGCGTGATGTGGGCCGTGGCCGCGCCCGGATTCTGAAAGGACACATCGACGTTGCCACCCATCAGGTCGGGCATGCCCGCCGAACCCCGCCAGAGAGGATCGAATCGCGTTCAAGCCCAAGGCGCTCAGCGCGCGCACCCGGATGCGGTGTCTCATGATCTGTCCCCTCTGATCGCCGGGTCGGTTCCCGAGTGGTGTTGGCCCGCTCAGTGGCGGGTCAATTCAAACGCAGGGAATCTTCGCATGCCTAAGCTGCGCCGGCGAAATCCGGATCACCCAGACGGTGCCACACGCCCTTTCGGATCGGGCAGCCCTCAACGCATCGCATTGACCTGGTCGATCACGCGGCGCCGGCTCCAGCGCGCCGCCTGCAGCACCCAGGGCACGCGACGCATGCGCTCGACCGTGGCCTGCGCGCTGCGTCTCAGAGCCCGCATTGGCGCGGGCTCGACCGAACCCTGGGCGAGTTCAACCTGTTCATTGGACACGGCCAGCTTGTAGTCCATGTCGCCACTGCTGAAATCGATCGTGTTCAGACCCAGTTCAGGCGCGGTCTCGGCCATGCGATGCAGCAGGCACAGGCCGGGAGAATGGCTCGACAGTTCACGGTCATAACTGGGCAGGTAGTGATGCCAGACCTGCTCCGAGCGCATGCCGAGATGCACTGCAATCAGCCGATCGCCGGCATGCAGGGTGCTCATCATGCCGGTCAGTGCCGGTGATTCGACCTGACGCAGGCGGTCCAGATAGTCGCGGATCCAGGCGATGGCGAAATTATCGACCTGCCCGGTGCGAACGTACTGATCGGATTTCCAGCGGGCCAGTTGCTCGAAGGGCATGGCGTCGAGGGTGCGTGCCTCGAAGCGCAATGGCCCGAATTCGCGCTCCAGGCGGCGCATCTTGGCCTGATTTCGCCGCATCCAGCTGGTGCGCTGATCAATCTCGCGTCGATAGGCTTCGAATCCGTGGTCCAGCCGGATCAGCCAGGCCCGTGACCGGGCGCTCTCGAAACGGCCGAATCCCGGCTGGTCAGCGGGCAGATGGTCGAATCGCCAGCCCAGCAATCCGCAGCTTCGCACCAGCTTGCCCGGGTCGATACTGACGCGCGCATCCAGCACCGGACCATGCCCGTCGGACATGCGCCCGCCCAGCGGCCCTGCGTTGCCCAGAGGGCTTCGCTCGAATGCAAAAAAGCCTGCGACTTCGCGGTCGACCTCGATGACCGCGATGCGGGCCATGGGACGGACCTGACCGATCAGCTCGGCCAATTCCGGTGCAAAAAAGGGGCTGCGCAGATATCGCTGCGCGCTGGTGTGCCGGATTGCATGCCAGCGCGCACGCAGGGCGGCGTCGAGTTCAGCGGGTCTGATGATGTCGATTCTCATAGGCCTGCATGCTGCCTGCCTGAGTCGGCCGTGGCAGCCTCATCGACCCTCAAGATGGTGTAGGAAATCGGCGGGCACGATCGCCAGTCTCACTCGTCACACCGACACGGGGTCACACTGCAAAAACGGCGATCCGTCCGCGCCATCTGTCCGATCGACACCCCATGCCAACCCGCATCCCGATCCTGATGTACCACGCGATTGCCGACGCAAGCTGTGAGCGTGAAGCCCGATACACCACGACGCCGACCGCGTTCGCCGAGCAGATGCAAGACCTGGTCGACAGCGGTTTCAAGAGCCTGTCGCTGTCGCAGCTGCAGGGGCTGTGGGCGCGAGGTGCCACGCCGCCGCCGCGTTCGGTGGTGATCACCTTCGATGACGGATTCGCCTGCCTGCACGAAACCGCTGCGCCGATCCTGAGGCAACACGGTCTGCGGGCGAGCGTCTTCGCCATCAGCGGCTACCTCGATCGCATGGGGCGCCACGACGCCGATCTGGGCATCCCCGCCAGACCGATGCTGGCCCGATCGCAATTGCTTGAGCTGCATGAATCAGGCATCGAGATCGGCTCGCATTCGGTCAACCACCCGGACCTGCGCAGCCTGACGCCTGCCGGCCTGCGTTACGAGCTCGAACGCTCGCGCGGGGATCTCGAGGATCTGATCGGTGCACCCGTGCGGGGCTTCAGCTATCCCAGGGGATTGGTCGATCGCACGGTCCATGATGCCGTGCGCGAGGCCGGGTACCTCTGGGCGTGCTCGACCCGACCTGGCCTGAACAACCGACAGACATGCCGATTCACACTGCGCCGGGCGCAGGTCGGGCAGCAGACCGATCGGTCAGCCTTCGTCACCCTGCTGCGTCAGGGCGCAGCGCCTGGCACGCTGGCTGCGGCACGGATTCGCGAAAAGCTCGTGTTCATGCTGGCGACGCTGGGTGGGCGGGACCCGATGGACCTGTACAACCGGCCGCTGCGTCGCGAGGTGGCTGCGCGCTGGCTGCACCGCGCCTGATCCGGAATATTCAGATGCCGAGTTGCTGGACCCAGTCGATCGCCTGGACCTGAGCCAGATTCAGCGCCTTGGCAGTCAGGCCCAGCTCGGTGCACAACGCGGCCACGCCCCTGAGCGAAGGGTCCTCGCAGGCCTCGGCCAGATCGAGATAAGGCCCCAACGGGCCGCTGCGCTCGAGCAGCCCCTGGGCGACCATCGGCGGCAGCTCGAGGTCGTCGATCGCGTCGGCCATCGGCCTCATGAGCATCGCGGGCAGCAGCGAGAAGGTCCCGGCGATGAACAGGTTATCGCGTTGGGCCATGTCGAAGCGGCCTTCACCGAGCAGCTCGATCATCCGACCCCGGGTGATCGCCGTACGGGCCAGAACCTGGGCGGTCGGATCCCGACTGTCGGCCGTGGCCAGCAGCAGGGTGAGCCAACGCGCCAGCTTGTTGTAACCCAGCAGGTTGATGGCCTGCTTGAGCGAATCGATTCGGGTCGACAGCCCCATCCCGGCAGAGTTCATGTACCTGAGCAGCTTGACCGACAGCGCCACATCCCGCTTGAGTGCGTTGTCGACATCGACGATGTCGGCATTGCGCAGCAGCAGGCGGATAGCCTGCAACACAGCCGCCCGCCCGGGTTCGAGCTTGCGGGCCGACAGCGTCTCGGGCCGGGCGAAGTAATAGCCCTGCACGCAGGTAAATCCGAGCTCCAGACACGCGGCCGCCTGCTCCGGTGTCTCGACCTTCTCGGCGATCAGCACCCGATGGCCGGGCAAGGCGGTCAGCAACCGGGCCACCAGCGGCAATTGCGCGGCCGGCACCCGCTGCAGATCGACTTTTGCATGCGAGGCCTGCGCAAAGAGCGGCTGACGCAAGACGGCGGGCGAATCAACCGTGACCGCCACACCAAAGCCGGCCTTGCGCAGTTCGGCCAGCCTGTTCAGCCCGGCCTCGTCGAGCACGGCGCCCGGGCCGAACTCGAGAACTGTCGATTTCGGATCGAGCAGCTCGATCGGGGAATGCGGCGTGATCGACTCGGGGGCGACGTTGATGAAGCCCATCTTGCCGCCCAGCACCTGATCGGCACCGACATCCTGAAGCAGCGCGGCGATGACCACCAGGCTGGCATGGGTTGCGTCTGAGAAGCTGGCCGTGCTGACCTGACCATCTTCCCGAAAGAGGAGTTCGTAGCCGACCAGCTGCTGATTGCGGTCCAGGATCGGCTGGCGCCCGATGAAGGCCACCGCCTCGGTATCGGGAAAGATCGAGGTGTCGAGGGTCTTCGCTTCGGTCGCCTGCGCTTCAGTCATACCAGCACACCCTCGACCCGGATGTGGGCCGCCTGCTGCCGAGCCCGGTCCAGGCTGGGTCCGGAGACTGACAATTCACTGCTCAGCAGGTCCACCTGATCATCGGCGCCCGACTCCAGGGCATCGGCCAGATCCAGCAGCGCGCCGAATCGACCACTGCGAGCGGCGAGCGCATCGGCAAGTCCGTCGGGCAATGAAAGCGGGGCGATCGCCAGGGGCATGGTCTGCATCA
>CAIXXI010000237.1 GCA_903923345.1 uncultured Burkholderiales bacterium
CGCAGAATCCAGGAGTCGGGCTGGATGTAACAGTACTCACCGAAGCCGCCGTGATGATGGGGCGGTGTCTCGCTGCTCAAGTGACCGTATTTGTCGACACCCGGCGCTTTCTGGGGCAGATCGAGCACCTCGCGCAGGTGACTGCGCCCGGGAACGAAGTACTCGCTCCAGGTGATTCGGTCGCCCACAGCCAGCGGCGCATCGCGCATGTCGCGCTGCACGGCGGCACCCAGTGCAACCAGGGTGCCGATGATCTCGTGACCCAGCAAACCGGGGCAGGGCGATGGACGATGGCCCTGGTAGGAATGGATGTCGGAGCGGCAGATGGTCGACATCCGCACCCGGACCAGCGCTTCGTCGGGTCGCGGCGCACGCAGCGGGTAGCGGGCCAGACGAAACGGCCCGTTGGGTGAGTCAAAGACGGCAACCTGCGCGCTTTCAGGCAGCGACGCCGTGCCAACGTCAGAGGGCTCTGGTTCCATTGATCGCAAATTCGAAGATCTGGTGGCTGTGCAGTCCGAGGGCGGCTTTTGCCTGGTAGACCGGGTTCAGGGGCTCACTCAGGATAAAGGGCACACGCGCTTCGGTGGTCCCACCGTGGCTGCGCAGCCGCTCCGACCCGAGCGCGGACAGATCATGCGACGCCTTGGAGGCACCCAGCGCCACACCGGCCTGAGCAATGACCACGACGTCGCCTTCCCGGTCGTAGGGCAGCTGGAATTGCTGGCAGGCTGTGTCGCGATCGAGCGCGTCGAGCACGCCCGGCAAACCCTGCAGCACATGGATGACCGCGGCAGCACTGATCTGATCTGCAAGGCAGTAGACCCGCACAAAGCCGCCCAGCGCGCCGTGGTGCTTCACGAAGGCATCTGTGATCGGGCAGATCACGCGGGTGGTGTCGGGCCCGAGTCGGGCGTCGAGTTCATCCTGAATGAAGACAACGTTGGGCTGGCCTGCTGGCAGGGCCTTGTCGTTCATGCCGTGATCAGCGGTGAGTGCGAGCACGGCACCGGCTTGCACCAGTCGCCCGAAGCAGGCGTCGATCTTCGAGAAGAACTCGGTCGCAAGGGCCGAGCCCGGCGCGTGCTTGTGCTGGATGTAGTCGGTCAGAGACAGGAACATCAGGTCGGGGCGATCGCGCTGCAGCAGTCGAACGCCGGCTTCGAGCACGAGCAGCGAGAGGTCCATCGAGTACATCCCGGGCTGGGACATGCCCACCAGAGGCAGTACCGACTCGATGCCGTTTTCGGCCATCGAGCAAGAATCGGCTTTCTCGGCGGAAAAGCAGACATTGCCCCGGGCAAGGTTCAGCCCCTTGCCCAGTTGCAGGCGCAGCTTGTCCTTGGCGGTGATGGCGATGACGCGGCCGCCTGCGTCGGCGAATTGGGCCAGCAGCGTGGGGCTGCGCAGCAACTCGGGGCCGGTCATGACCACGGCTTCGCCGGTCTGTCGATCCAGGTAAAAGTTGCCCGAAATACCGTGCACGCTGGCCGGCGCACCGGTGATGATCGACATGTTGTTGGGGCAGGTGAAGCTCGGCACGGTGCCGTCAGCGATCGAGGAAAAGCCCTCGCGCACGAAGCGGGCGATGTTCGGAATGCTCCCGTCCAACAGACCCCGTTCGATGTAGGCAGGGTCGCCGCCATCGATGCACACCACCACCACCGGCCGATCCGGCCAGCGATAGTCGATGCCATTGAGCGAAACCCCCGGCCGTTTCAGGTCCGTGGTGTCGGCATGAAGGCTCATCGGCTCAGGTGGCCCAGTGTCGGATGCGGGCCGAAATGATATCGATCAGGGTGACGGAGGCGATGATGATCAGCAGCACCGCCGAAGTCTGTGCGTAATCGAAGCTGCGAATGACTTCATGCAGGATCACGCCGATGCCACCGGCACCGACCATCCCGACCACCGATGCAGATCGGACATTGGACTCGAGTCGGTACAGCGAATACGAAATCCACAGCGGCAGCACCTGCGGAATCACGCCGTACAGGACCTCCTCAAGCCCGGTTGCGCCCGTGGCCCGCACCCCCTCGACCGGGCGTGGATCAATCGCTTCGACTGCCTCGGCAAACAGTTTGGCCAGCACCCCGGTGGTGTGTACCCACAATGCGAGCACACCGGCGAAGGGCCCAAGGCCTACCGCGACGATAAACAGCATCGCGAAGACCATTTCGTTGATCGCCCGGCAGGCATCCATCAGCCGGCGCACCGGTTGGTAGACCCATCTTGGAACGAGGTTCTGGGACGACAGCAGACCCAATGGAATCGAACACACGACCGCCAGCACGGTGCCCCAGATGGCGATGTGGATCGTGATCACCATCTCGTGCAGATAGATCCGCCAGTCGTGGAAATCGGGCGGGAAGAAATCCTTGGCGAAGGTCGCCATGTTCGCTGAGTCACGCCACAGCGCCATCGGGCGAATGTCGGCACCCTGCCAGGCCCAGGCGAGCACGCTCAGCCCCAGCCCCCAGGCCAGCAGCGTGATCAGGCTGCTGCGCTGGGGGGGGAGTGCAAGCGGTCGATCGTGTGAAGCCGACACTCAGGGCCTGGCTTGCTTGGCCAGCACACCCAGCTTCGCGTCGATCTCGGCAATCCGGGTCTGCTTGTCGCCAGCCGACAGGTTGGCGTCGTCCTCGACCTTCTTGCGGTCCTTGGCCAGTTCCAGTTGGCGGATCGGGATCAGCTGCGCATCGGTCGATGCCTTGAAACCAGCGAGTCGGTACATGTTCTTGAGAATTTCCTTCTCGCGATCATCCTTTCCGTAACCGGTCACGAAGGCCTGAACCTTCTTCTTGACGTCTGCCGGCAGGTCCTTGCGCCAGACCAGCGGATCGCGCGGAATCAGCGGCGAAGTCCAGAGGATGCGGATCTGCTCCATGCGCTCAGGGTTCTTTTCCTTGACCTTTTCGGTCATTTCGCTGTTGCTGGTGGCGATGTCGACCTGGCGATTGAGGACGGCGAGGAAGTTGCCCTCATGGTTCGATGAACGCATCACCTTGAAGTGGGTGCGCGGGTCCAGATTGTTCTGGGTGAAGACGTAGTAGGTGGGCACCAGGGTGCCGGAGGTCGAGCTCGGGTCGCCGATGCCGAAGGTGTAGGA
>CAIXXI010000238.1 GCA_903923345.1 uncultured Burkholderiales bacterium
CAGTCTTGCACTGGCATGCTCGCCGCTCGCGCGGCTCAGATGAAGCCCCAGGTCGTCCAGTTTGACGATGGCCGCCACTGCGCCATAGACCCCGACGGTCATGAGCACGGCGACTGCGGCGAGAACCCCGATACGAACTGGCAGCGTTGCGGCCGCGACGGTTCCCAGCGCAATCACGATGATTTCTGCCGACAGAATGAAGTCAGTCCGGATCGCACCGCGGATCTTTTCCCGCTCGGTTTGTCCTGGCTCGACTGAACTACCCGGGTGTGCAGCGTGAACCGCAGGCTCGGCTGCATGATGCGAGTCATCGCTCATCCAGCGGTGGGCGAGTTTCTCCACGCCTTCGAAGCACAGGTAAATGCCGCCCATCACCAGAAGCGGTGTGATCGCCCAGGGCGCAATCGCGCTGATCAGGATCGCCAGCGGCACCAGAATCAGCTTGTTGACCGCTGAGCCTTTGGCGACAGCCCAGACCACAGGCAATTCGCGTTCGGCCCTCACGCCCGAGACTTGCTGGGCATTGAGCGCCAGGTCGTCGCCGAGCACGCCAGCGGTTTTGCTAGAGGCCACCTTGGTCATGGTGGCGACATCGTCGAGGATCGTGCTGATGTCGTCGAGCAGCGTCAGCAGGCTGGCGAAGGCCATGAGAAGTGCGGCTGGAATAAGGAGGCCGCAGTATAGCTACGCAACTTGAAATGGGAATGCCGGGTGATTGGGTGATACGGACACCCGGCGAAACCGCAGCCTAGGCCTTAGGCGGCCAGGGCAAAACGCTCATCGTTGGCGTTTAAGGATTTGCTTCATTTACGTCGATCGCCTGACGTGCCGCCTGCTCTGCTATCTCGCCCTGTCGAAACCGGTCGGGCCCACCACTGAACATCCGGATGCTGCCGCTTGGATATTCACTGGTGGACCCGGGGGGAATCGAACCCCCGTCCAGAACGCATTGACTTCACCGGAATTACGGCAATCCTTGAATTCTACGACCAATTGGCCGAATTTCAATCGGCCGAGCTTGCATGCGGCGGTCTGAAGGCGACGGTTAGCGGGCGGCCGCAGCGTTTCGCTGGTTGATGCCTTTTCGGATGATGCCGTTGTAGGCCTTACCGGGGTAGGGCGGCATGGAGCCCAGGGTGCCAAAGCCTGGCAGGGCTTCGACGAACTTGAACATGCGCTCGCGCAGGGCCCGGTCGGGCAAAGGGCCCTTCAGCGCGCCGATGTTCTGGCTCTGATGTTCGGGATTGAGGGTGGCCGGGATGGCACAGGTGATGGCCGGATGCGAGATGACCCACTTCAGGAAGTACTGCGCCCAGTTGGTCACGCCGATTTCAGCAGCGAAATCCGGCAGCGGCCGGCCTTCGACCAGTTTGAAGAGCCGTGCCTTTTCAAAAGGCATGTTCACCTGAACCGCCACGCCTTTGTCCAGGGCCGCTGGCAGGATCCGCTCTTCAGCCTGGCGAGTGTGGATCGAGTAATGCACCTGTACGAAGTCCACCTCGCCGCGCTCCACATACGGGGCCAGCGCGCTGAAGTACGGCAGCTCGTGGTGGGTGACCCCTGTGTAGCGGATCAGCCCTTCTTTTTTCCAGTTGCGAAGCACCGGCAGGATCTGGTCGACGTTGACCAGGCTGTGCACCTGCATGACATCGATCTTGTCGCGCCACAGCCGCTGCATCGACTGCTCAAGGCTTCTGCGTGCATGGCTGTCATCGGAGAGAAACTCGCCGGTCGACCAGATCTTGTTGGTGACAAACACATTCTGGTTCACCCCCATGGCGGTGGTGAAGTCGCCCACGCTGATCTCGCCGGTGCCATAGAGGGGCGAGGTATCGATCACGCGGCCACCGCCATCCCAGAAGCGGCGAATGACTTCACGAATGGTGTCCCGAGGCTGGCCAGGCAGCAGGTCGAAGGTCAGGTAGGTGCCCAGCCCGATCGCCGGAACCACCTCGCCGGTTTTGGGAATCTTGCGGGTGATGATCTCGGACGCAGGCGCGGAGGTCTGAGCGGACGCCGATTCGCTGCCGAGCAGCCCCAGGGGCAGGGCTGCACCGGCTCCGAGGGTTTTGAGGAAGCCGCGACGCGGCTCGATGTTGATGGGTGCGATCGGAAGCGTCATTGGGGTGGCCTGTCAAAAGGGGCTTGGAATGCGGGGTGCTTGAAGTGAGCCGTGAGCAGTCGGGGTCAATCCGGGTCTGATGATTATTCAGGCATCGGGCCGGTGTAGGTCACCTGATCCTGCGGCACATGCCGCCAACGGGTGCCCTGACCCTTCTCCTCGAGATGGTGAGCGAGCGTACTGAAACTGCGTGGAATCATGACGAAAGCCGCCACGCATTCCGGGGGCAGCTCCATGTCAAGCACGATCGCGGCAACGATGCCATCGATGTTGATCGGGATCGGGCGGCCTTTGCGGCGAGCGAGTTCGGCTTCGGTTGCCACAAGCAGTCGACAAAAGGGGCCTGCTGCCCCGGATGTTTGTGCAACCTCGAGCAGGGCGGGTGCGCGGGGGTCTTTCGCGTGGGCCGGAATGCCGAAGCCGGGCATGCGGGCGCCGGATTGAACGGTCTGATCGATGAGGTATCCGGCCGCCTTCTGGATGGCCTGATCGTCGATATCGCCGCCGTCGGGTGCCACCGTCTGCAGTGCCTGGGTGAGCAGCCGCGCCAGTGGCTCACCCGCGCCGCCCATGATGTCGCCGAACATCAGGATGCCGCCTGCGATCGCTGCCGGAATCGAGGTGCCATAGGAAGCGAATGCACGGCCGATCATGGCGGAGGGCGTGACCGCATGGTCGACGCAGGCCGTGAAGACCGCATCCAGCGTGCGGGCCTGACCTGGGGTGGGCATGTGCCCGGTGAGCATCAGAAAGACGGACTGAGCAAAACTCGCTTCACGAATGAGGTCGCTCAGGCGGTGTCCGCGCAGGATCAGCTCTTCTTCAGTCTCGGTGCTGACGATCTTCGAGATGGCCGTCTCGTAGTGATGCATGTCGAACATGGTCGGGCGGTCTCCTGGGCACACAAAAAACAAGGGCCTGCATCTGCAAGCCCTTGTATTTGATTCAATTGGAATTGGTAGGCCGTGCGGGATTCGAACCTGCGACCAACGGATTAAAAGTCCGCTGCTCTACCAGCTGAGCTAACGACCCGAAAAGCTGTTTTGTTGTTGTTCTGGGAAAGCCCTCAATTATAGGTCGAGGTGCGTTCATGGTCAAACAGATGTCATCTTGCAGCGCTCAGGGCGATGCGGCTCATTCCATTCGCTCGACCCGCCAGATCTGGTAGCGCAGGCCCGCAAGCGCGCCGCAGACGATTGCAATGGTGGCGATCAGTGAACCCAAGGACAGCGTCGACAGGCCGCTGATGCCCTGGCCGATCGTGCAGCCCAGCGCCATGACACCGCCAATCCCCATGAGCGCTGCGCCGATCAGGTGGTTTGCAGTGTCTTCGGCGCCGCGAAAGCCTTCCCATCGAAAGGTCCCGGAAAGCAGTGCATTGATGGCCGCACCGGCCGCGATGCCCATGACCGCCGCGATGCCCAGCGTCAGCGCCTTGCTCTGATCACTCCAGAGCATCAGCAATTCCAGCGTGTAGGCGGCGGGCGCCACGAAACTCAGGGATTCCGCACGGCCCGACTGAGTCGCCAGGTAACGGGGCTCGAGTGTGCTCGGATCTTCAGCGACGAAGCCCAGATGTGCGCTCAGAGACCAGACTGCAACCACGCCCAGCCCAACGCTCACTGCGCCGATCAGGGGAGCGGCCTTGCGCATGGATGGCGCGGCCAGTGTCCAGGCCAGCAGACCACACCCGATAACAAGGCCCATCCCGATCTGAAAAGGCCAAACGCCTGCGGTGCGCTCGCCTGCAAAGAGGCGGGGCAGGTCCTGGCCGGTCTGAAAATCGATTGCGATCGGGTCGATCAGGCCGACGCGCCCGACCGCAAAGACGCCCTTCAGTGTCATGTAGGCGAACAGGCCCATCACGACGAAGACCACCAGTGATTTGAGATTGCCAGCGCCCAGGCGCAGCAGGGTCTTGGTTCCACAGCCTGAGGCCAGGACCATGCCGAAGCCAAACATCAGGCCACCCAGCGCATTCGACAGCCACATCAGCCTGGGCGAGGTGTAAATCGACTGACGCAGATCGATGAACCCGGTGCCGGCCAGCACCTGTGTGCCGATGATTGCGACAGCGATCGCGGCCAGCCACATCCGCATGCGGGTCCAGTCCTGAAGGTTCACGATGTCCGAGACCGCGCCCATCGTGCAGAAGTCGGTGCGGCTCATCACGATGCCGAGCACCAGGCAGATGGCGAAACTGCCCCAGACGACGGCCTGCGTCAGAAAGGCCACTTCCGATTCGGTGATCATGTCAGTCGATGCATGCGTGCTGAGGCGCGGTGCGCGGGTTCAGCGCTTGACGCCGCTGGCAGGCGCCGGCGCCGGCGTGAGTGCGCTGAGTCGCTCGCGCGCGGTGGCCGCGGCAGGCGATTCGGGGAACTGCTGGTTCAGGGCCTTGAAGGTGTCGGCTGCACCCTTGCGATCTCCGGTCTCGGCCAAGGCCGTGCCGACAACCAGCAGGGCCTCGGGCACCCTGGGGTTGTCCGGGTACTTCTGCACGAACGACTGCAGGCTGGCGATGGCGCCCTTGTTGTCTTTCTGGGCGTACTGGCTGCTGCCGATCCAGTACAGCGCGGCAGGGCCATACGCACTTTGAGGGTAGGTGATCTGGAACTGCGCAAACGCACTCTGGGCTGCCCGGAAATCGCCCCCTCGAAAAACAGTCAGGGCTGCGTCGTAGGCCTTGCGCTCGGTCACATCGACCGTGGCCGGTTTGCCGTCGATCGTGACTGCGACCGGCTCGAAGCGCTTGACCCGATTGTCGATCTGATTTGCAAAGTCTTTCTGGCTCTTCTGGGCCTGAGCCAGCTCATTGTTCTGAACCTCGATGGCACCGCGCAGACCCGCCAGTTCCTGGCGCATCGACTGGATCTGATTCTGCAGCTCGAGTTGTCCGCGGGTGGTTTGCTCGAGCCGCTCGATCCGGGTCGACAAGTCATCGACCCGCTTGAGCAGGACTTGTTGCATCTCATCGACCCGGGTGCGCAGATCGAGGATCGCGCGACGGGCCTCGCTGTCGGACAGGATCTGGGCCGACGCGGGCGCCGAGGCCATCAACAGGCCGATCGCGGCCAGCGTGCAAACCGTGCGCGACATGCTCATGGCTGCCTCACTGATAAACCAGGTCGGCGCGCCGGTTCTCGGCCAGCGCGGAATCGTCCGTACCGCTGGACTTGGGCTTTTCTTCGCCGAGGCTGACGGCCTCGATCTGCGAATCGGCCACGCCCAGTGCGGTGAGTGCCCGGCGCACTGCCTCTGCGCGCTTCTGGCCGAGTGCGAGGTTGTATTCGCGGCTGCCACGTTCATCGGTATTGCCTTGAACGATCACTTTCCGACCTTTGTTCGCGAGGAGGTAGCGGGCATGCGCCTCGACCACCGGACGGAACTCGTCACGAATGCTGAAGCTGTCGAAGTCGAAGTAAATGCTGCGTTTTGACAGCGGATTTTTGGGGTCGTTGAGCGGGTCTTTGGATGGGTCGAGCGTGACCTGAGCGACAGGTCGTTCGCTGCCCAGCTGATTGCTGCCGGCACCCGAGGTTTGTCCGGCGCGAGCTGCAGCGTCTGCGGCGGCTCGGGCAGCCGCCTCGTCGGTGGCCGGATCGTCGAGCTTGATCTGCTGGGCGCAGGCGGTCAGCAGCACGACCAGCGTGAGTGCTGCGAAACGATGGATCGATTTGAGGGTCATGGTGTGCTCCAAAATGCAGGCGACCCGGTCGGGGTCGGTGCGGTGAAAATCAGTGGTCCGGGTGGAGCCGGATCATTTCCCGAAGGGGCCCCAGGCGGGCTCCCGGATGTCGCCCAGCGAAGAGGTCAGGCGCTGCCTGACCCGGCCGTCGACCGAGGTGGCCATGAGGGTCTCCCGACCACCCGATCGGGTCGAGTACATCACCCACTGGCCGTTGGGCGCGAAGCTGGGTGCTTCCTCTTGCCCGCCCTCGGTGAGGACCGACTCATTGCCGCCGTTGAGATCTTTGAGGCCGACGAAGAAACGCCCGTCGCGACGGGTCAGGAACGCCAGAAAACGGCCGTCAGGACTGATTCGTGCGCTGGTGTTGTAGTTGGAACCGAATGTCACGCGAGCCGCATCACCCCCCGACACCGGCATGCGATAGATCTGTGGGGCACCGCCCCGATCCGAGGTGAAGTACAGCGTGCGGCCATCGGGTGCGAACACCGGTTCGGTGTCGATTGCGCTGGATTGGGTGAGGCGGCGGGAACCACTGCCGTCAGCGGCGTTGATCAGGTAGATCTGCGACAGGCCATCCAGGGTCAGGGCCACGGCCAGCGTTCGACCGTCAGGCGACCAGGCCGGCGCGCTGTTGCTGCCTTTGAAGTTGGCCACCGCGCGGCGCTCGCCGGTCGCCAGGGTGTGCACATAAACGACCGGTTTTTTGGCTTCGAAGGAAACATACGCCAGTCGGCTGCCATCGGGTGACCAGGACGGGGAGATGATCGGTTCCGGAGAGACCAGCGGCGACTGGACATTCTCGCCGTCCCAGTCGGCGATGTTCAACCGGTAGCGCGAGCCCTGCTTGGTGACGAACGCGATGCGGGTCGAGAAGATGCCCCGCTCGCCGGTGAGCCGCTGGTAGATCGAATCGGCGATGCGATGGGCAGCCAGGCGCAGATCGGGCTCGGAGGCCAGGACGGCTTCACCCCCGAGCTGCGATTGCTTCAGCACATCATGGAGCCGGTAGCGCACGTCATAGCGGCCATCTGCCTGGCGCAGCACCGACCCGGAGACAAAGGTCTCGGCACCCCGGGCCTTGATGCCGGGGTAATCGACCGATGCCGACTCACCCACGGTCTGTTGCGGGTCGATCACACGGAAGGCTCCGATGCGGGAGAGGTCGCTGCGCACGATCGCGGCGATATCCTGTGGCAAGCGATCGGGTCCGGCAAAGTTGGCGATCGCAATCGGCAGTTGCGTGGCACCGACTCCTGAGACGTCGATGCGTGTCTGGGCCGTGGCTGCCATCCAGGGCAGCGTGAGCATCGCCACGAACGGGATGAGGCGGGACAACACGCCTGTTAATCCGGAGCGCAGTCTGGCAAGTGTCTGGAATGTCATCGTGGCGGGATTATATCGACCGAATCCATTTGAGGCCGGGCCGCTCAGCGCTCATCGCGGGGGCCGCGACTGATCTCGATTTCCCCCTGACAACTGCCATCGGCGGGTTTGGGGAACGGGTCGGTGCGCTGGATGCCCCGTTCTGCGGCCTGATCCCAGGCAGGTGTGCCGCTGGATCGACGTAAACGCACCGAAATCAGGCTGCAGTCGGGGCGCAACTGAACCAGGAAGATCGAGCGCGGATTGCCTTCGAGATCGGTGGGGATCTGAAAGGTTGTGTTTGATCGGATGGCGGCGGCCACGCGCCCTGCGTAGCCTGCATCGACGCGACCCCCGCTCGGGCTGCCTCGGGCTGCGCTGTCGGAGGGCGTGCCGCCGCTGCCGGCCTGCTGCTGCATGCGTCGGATGTCCTCGGCCCTCCGTGCATCGGCCGCCTGCGCATCCTTGCGATCCTGTTCGTCCTTGCGCCGCTTCTCTTCGGCAGCCTTCTTCTCTTCGGCCGCGCGCTCAGATGCCTTGCGATCGGCGTCGCGCTTTTCGGCCTGACGAGCCTGCTCCTCCTTGCGGTTCGCTTCGTCTCGACGCTTGCGGTCCTCGGTTTCCTGGCGGGCCTGTTCAGCCTTGCGTTTTTTCTCCTCGGCGGCCTTCTTTTCGGCCTCTTTGCGCTCGGCCTCCTTGCGCAGGCGCTCGGCACGGATTTCGGGTGTTTCGAGGGGCTTGGGTTCCGGTTTGGGTTCCGGTTTTGGGTCCACCTTCGGTTCGGCCGGCGGCGTGGAAGGCGGGGTGGCCGGGGATGGCGGCACCCAGAGTTCGGCCTGGACCGGCTCGTCTCGCTTGGACTGCCAGTTCAGACCGAAAAACAGCAGGCCAAACAACAGCACATGCATCAGCAGTGCCAGTACCAGCGCCTTGGACCGGCCCTTCGGGCGCGGCGGGCGTTGCGGCAGCGCTTCGCTGGACTCCGGGTGCGTGTTGCGCGCCTGATTCAACTGCCTGCGCCCTTGACCATCAGTCCGACACGAGAGGTGCCGGCCGCGCGAACCGCGTTCATCACCTCGACCACTTCACCATAGGGAATCTTGTTGTCAGCGGCGATGAGCACGGCCAGAGACGCCGGATCGCCCAGGCCTTTGAGCGCTGCGGCGATGTCCCGGCGGGCGATGGTCCGATCGATCGACTGCGGCATGTTGCGGGTCACCATTCGCATGTCACCCGCTGGCGTCATCCGGATCTCGACCAGCGCATCCGGTGGCGCGCTGCTTTGTCCGGCCGTGGGCACGTCGATTTGCCCGGGCGGCAGCATCGGTGCGGTCACCATGAAGATCACCAGGAGCACCAGCATCACGTCGATGTAGGGCACCACGTTGATCTCGCTGACCGGACGTCGCCGGCCCCGGCGTGATGAACTGACCGAAGGCATCGATGGCTCCGGGATCAGCGCGCCTGGCGCTGCAGGATGTTGGAGAACTCCTCGACGAAGGTGTCGAAGCGGTTGGACAGGCGCTCGATGTCGTAGGAAAAGCGGTTGTAGGCCACCACCGCCGGAATGGCTGCGAACAGGCCGATGGCGGTGGCAACCAGTGCCTCGGCGATACCGGGGGCCACTGCAGCGAGTGTTGCCTGCTTCACGTTGGCCAAGCCCCGGAACGAATTCATGATGCCCCAGACGGTTCCGAACAGGCCGATGTAGGGGCTGACCGATCCGGCGGAGGCCAGGAAGGCCAGCTGCGATTCAAGGCCGTCCATCTCACGCTGATAGCCCGCCCTCATGGCTCGTCGGGCAGCTTCGAGCATCGCATGGGTGTCGCCAGGCTTTTGCTGACGGGTCTTGTTGAATTCGCGCATCCCGGATTCGAAGATGCGTGCAAGCGGCCCCTGATCGCCTGTCGCCGCACTGCTGCGCCGATACAGTTCGGTGAGGTCGCCCCCACTCCAGAACTCGACTTCGAAGCGGTCGGTTGCAGCCTGTGCGGCACGGATCTGGAAGAGCTTGCGAAAGATCACCGTCCAGGAGGCAATCGAGATCGCCAGCAGGCCTGCCATCACCGCCTGCACCAGCAGGCTGGCGTTGGCCACCAGCGAAAGGATCGACATGTCGTGGTTCATTTGGATTCCAGCAGTCGGGACAGCCAGGGCGGCAGGGGCGCGGCCCGGCCGGTGAGTCGATTCATGACCGCCACCCGGACCGAGGCGTGCGTGAGCGCGGGCGTGTCGGGGTTCGGGGCCTTGTCTTCTTCAATCAGTACAACACGCTGGTTCAGCCGCAGTGATGCCTTGCGAGCCTGATCGACGGTGAGGTCGATCTGCAGCAGGTCGTCGAGCCGAGCCGGGCGCAGGTACCGGATTTCCAGCGAACTGACCACGAATTGAATCGCGTCGCGCTCGGCCAGTTCAACATGACGCGCACCGAGTGCACGCAGCCACTCCGTGCGGGCACGCTCCATCCAGCGCAGATAGTTGGCGTGATAGACGATCCCGCCGGCATCCGTGTCTTCGTAGTACACCCGAGACTGAATCGAAAAGTGGCGTGCGTCGGACATCGGTTCAGGTCACCGCGCGCGGCAGCCATGACCATGCGCCCATCAGCACCACCGTCGCAATCGCAATGGCCGCAGCCAGACGCAGGGTGCCCTGGCGAGCGTATTCGTCTTCATCG